>JALVAL010000464.1 GCA_027011205.1 Gammaproteobacteria bacterium | reverse complement strand
AACGGTTCTGAAGTCATTTGTGCAGTGAATACCGCACAGGCTGATATTAAATCTGAAGTTAAATATACCGGTAATTGTGACGCAGCTAAAGCAGTCGGTAAAGCGATTGCTGAAAAAGCCAAGCAAGCGGGTATTACCAAAGTCGCGTTTGATAGAAGTGGTTTTAAATACCATGGACGTGTTAAGTCACTGGCTGATGCAGCTCGTGAAAATGGTCTGGAATTTTAAGGGTTAATATCATGGCTGGAAAATATCAAGCAAAAGAAAAAGCGCAGGACGATCTGATTGAAAAGTTAATCAATGTTAATCGTGTTGCTAAAGTAGTTAAAGGTGGTCGCGTATTCGGTTTCGCGGCACTGACAGTAGTTGGTGACGGTAATGGTCGCGTTGGTTTTGGTCGTGGTAAGGCAAAAGAAGTGCCTGCAGCGATTCAAAAAGCAATGGAAAATGCCCGCCGTAATCTGGTTAAAGTACCGGTTAAAAATGGTACATTACAATACGGCTTATATGGTGTTGAAGGTGCCGCTCGTGTTTATATGAAGCCTGCATCTGAAGGTACGGGTATTATTGCCGGTGGTGCCATGCGTGCAGTATTTGAAGCGGTTGGTATCCGTAATGTACTGGCCAAATGTATTGGTACACAGAACCCGATTAATGTGGTTCGTGCAACCATCAGTGGTTTATCACAAATGCGCTCACCTGAATTCGTGGCTGCAAAACGTGGTAAAACTGTCGAAGAAATTACTGAGTAATAGCAGGTAAAATCATGTCAAAGACAATTAAAGTTACTCAAGTTAAGAGTATTAATGGTCGACTGAAAGCACATAAAGCCAGTGTTGCCGGTCTGGGCCTTCGAAGAATTAACCATACAGTTGAAGTTATTGATACCCCTGAAAACAGAGGTATGATCAACAAGGTTTCCTATTTATTAAAAGTTGAGGAATAAGATCATGTATCTTAATTCGCTAAAACCTGCTCAAGGGTCTAAGAAAAACGCCAAGCGCGTCGGACGCGGTATTGGTTCCGGCACAGGTAAAACTTGTGGACGAGGCCATAAAGGTCAGAAATCACGTTCCGGCGGAACAGTAATGATTGGTTTTGAGGGTGGTCAAATGCCCCTGCAAAAACGTCTGCCTAAAATTGGTTTCTCTTCACGTGTCAGTATTGTAACAGATGAAATTCGTTTACATGAACTGAATCGTTTTGATGATGTGGTTGACCTGGAAGTTCTGAAAAAAGCTAATCTGGTCAAGAAAAACATCAAGCATGTAAAAGTATTTGCTTCGGGCGAGATTACCAAAGCCATTACCTTAAAAGGTATTAAAGCAACTAAAGGTGCACGTGCAGCCATTGAAGCTGCAGGTGGCAAAATTGAAGCATAACTGGTAACTACGATATAAGGACGATTTGTGGCAGCATCAGCAGCACAATTAGCCGGTTCACTGGGAGGCGGTAAACTCACTGAGTTAAAGAGCCGTCTCCTTTTTGTTCTTGGCGCATTATTGGTATTTCGTTTGGGTTCATATATTCCTGTACCTGGTATTAATCCCGTAGCGCTTGCATCATTATTTGAACAGCAGAAAGATACCATTCTGGGTATGTTTAATATGTTTTCAGGTGGTGCATTAAAGAGACTTTCTGTTTTTGCATTGGGCATTATGCCTTATATTTCGGCTTCAATTATTATTCAGTTGATGACCAAGGTCATACCAACACTGGAGCAGTTAAGTAAGGAAGGTGCCGCGGGTAAACGTAAGATTACTCAGTATACCCGTATCGGTACAGTTGGGCTGGCTACTTTCCAGGCACTGGGTGTCGCTATCACTCTGGAAAGCCAGACAGCTGGTGGTTCGAGTGTGGTAGTTGACCCCGGATTTATTTTCCGTATCGGTACTGTTGTTACTCTGGTTACCGGAACCATGTTTTTAATGTGGCTGGGAGAACAGATCACGGAACGGGGTATTGGTAATGGAATATCCTTAATTATTTTTGCCGGTATTGTGGCTGGTTTGCCAACTGCATTAGGTGGAACCTTCTCATTACAGAGTGAAGGTACTATTTCATCCGGTGTGTTATTACTGTTAATTATGATCATTATTGCAGTAACTGCGTTTGTGGTTTTTGTGGAACGAGCCCAACGGCGAATAACGGTCAATTATGCCAAGCGTCAGCAAGGGCGCAAGATGTATGCGGCGCAATCGTCTCATCTGCCACTAAAAGTGAATATGGCCGGTGTTATTCCACCTATTTTTGCATCCAGTATCATTCTGTTTCCGGCAACACTTGGAAAACTCTTTGCTAACACGGAAGGACTGGAGTGGATGCAGGGTATGGCCGATGCTATTTCACCCGGTCAGCCGCTGTATGTATTATTTTATGCCCTGGGTATTTTTTTCTTCTGTTTCTTTTATACCGCGATTATGTTTAATCCCAGGGAAACAGCAGACAATCTGAAAAAATCCGGGGCTTTTATTCCAGGGATCAGACCGGGTGAGAATACTTCCCGTTTTATTGATGCCATTATGAGTCGTTTGACTTTAATTGGTGCGGTATATATTACCGGGGTATGTTTATTACCTGAATTTCTAATCCTTAACTGGAATGTTCCCTTTTATTTTGGTGGAACTTCCTTATTAATTATTGTTGTTGTTACCATGGACTTTATGGGGCAAATTCAAACCTACATACAGTCACATCAGTATGAAGGTTTAATGAAAAAGGCCAATTTAAAGAGTTCCAAAGGTTCTAAAAAGTAAGCTGATAAAGAACAACGAATTGAATTAAACATTCTATTTATAGAGGTGAAACATGAAAGTCCGTGCTTCAGTAAAAAAAATTTGCAGAAACTGCAAAATTATCAAACGTAAAGGTATTGTGCGAGTTATCTGTACGGATGCTCGTCATAAACAGCGTCAGGGTTAAGGAAATAATTTAAATTACACTTGGCAGTGTGTTTATGTCCTTATCGCAAAAGAGAATTGGCCAGTGATGACCATTCTCTTTTGTTGTTTTTTAAACCGAATTTAAAACTCAGGTTTAATATTTTTAATTGACAAAAAATGTCATGGTGCGTATAATTACGCGCTCTTTGTATTACTAATAGATTGATGGGAGTGCCTTTATGGCTCGTATTGCTGGTGTAAATGTTCCAGATAGAAAACATGCAATTATTGCATTAACATCGATTTATGGAATTGGTCCAACCCGCTCAAAGAAAATTTTACAACAGGCCGGTATTAACGGTGCTGCTAAAATTGAATCTTTATCAGAAAAAGAACTGGATGCTATTCGTGCCCTGGTCGGCGAGTTCACTGTAGAAGGTGATCTGAGACGTGAAGTTTCCATGAATATCAAACGTCTGATGGATATGGGTTGTTATCGTGGTTTAAGACATCGTAGAAGTCTACCTCTGCGCGGTCAACGTACTAAAACGAATGCCAGAACTCGTAAGGGTCCTCGTAAACCTATTCGTAAGTAACCATAAACTCCATAAATTTGTATTAATGTTTGTTGCAGAACTTTATCGAACAAAACTGATTGAAACAAAAGAGTGTTACCAAAGCTGAAACGACCTTTAATTGACAATATAAAGGCTCGAATATATGCTCTGCTAAGATTCATATTAAAATAGGTAAAACTAATGGCTAAACCAGGTCGTTCACGTAAAAAAGTAAAACGTACGGTTGTTGATGGTATCGCACATATACATGCATCCTTCAATAATACAATTATCACAATCACAGATCGTCAGGGTAATGCTCTGGCCTGGGCTACCGCTGGTGGTTCCGGTTTTCGTGGTTCCAGAAAAAGTACTCCCTTTGCTGCACAGGTTGCAGCTGAAAGAGCTGGCAAAGTCACTCTTGAAATGGGCATGAAGAATCTTGACGTGAACGTTAAAGGTCCAGGTCCTGGTCGTGAATCCGCAGTTCGTGCTTTTAATGCGCTGGGTTATAAAATCAACAGTATTACTGATGTGACCCCTATCCCGCATAATGGCTGTCGTCCATCTAAGAAACGTCGTGTATAACAACTCTTAGTAGGGTTTATCGAGAAGGAATTAAAAAATGGCTAGATATATTGGACCGACTTGTAAATTATCACGTCGCGAAAAAACTGACCTGGGTCTTAAAAGCGGCCTGCGTTCATTAGATACCAAATGTAACATGGAACAACCACCTGGCGTACATGGCGCAGGACGTGGTCGTTTAAGTGAATTCGGTCTGCAGTTGCGTGAAAAGCAGAAAGTCAGAAGAATTTATGGTGTTCTGGAAAAACAATTCAGAAATTACTACAAAAAAGCGTCCGGACAGAAGGGTGCTACCGGTGAAAACCTGTTAAAACTTCTGGAACAGCGTCTGGATAATATTGTTTATCGTATGGGCTTTGGCTCTACCCGTGCCGAAGCAAGACAACTGGTTGGTCATAAGGCCATCATGGTTAACGGCAAAATTGTTAATATAGCCTCTTATTCAGTTCAGGCCGGTGATGTGATCTCAATTCGTGAGAAAGCAAAAAACCAGCAGCGTATTAAAGATGCTCTTGAGCTTCGCAAGCAACGCGAAATTGAAGAGTGGATTTCTGTGGATGATAAAGCAATGGAAGGTACTTTCAAGTCGATTCCTGAGCGTAGCGAATTACCATCAGAAATTCAGGAAAACCTGATTGTGGAATTATACTCCAAGTAATTTCACTCTTGCCAAAAGCCTTATTGATAGTCTTATCAATAAGGCTTTTGGTGTTATAAAAATAATTTACAATGCTATGAGGACACTTCATGCAGGACTCTGTATCTCAGTTTCTAAGACCTAAACTGGTTGATGTACAACAATATTCAGAAAATCATGCGAAAGTTGTGCTGGAACCACTTGAAAGAGGTTTTGGTCATACTTTAGGTAACTCATTGCGTCGCATACTTCTCTCTTCTATGACAGGTGCCTGTATCTATGAAGCTGAGATTGATGGCGTACTCCATGAATACTCCAGTATTGAGGGTGTTCAGGAAGATGTGATTGAAATTCTTCTAAACCTTAAAGGGGTTGCAATCCGGTTAAACAATCGCGATGAAGTTGAACTGTCTCTAAATATGAAAGGCCCGGCTATTGTGACTGCAGCTGATATTGCTCTGGATCACGATGTTGAAATTGCCAATCCTGATCATGTTATATGTAATCTTTCCAGTGGTGCAGAAATTTCCATGAAATTGCGCATCAATAAAGGTATTGGTTACCAGCCTTCCAACACTCGTAATAATCTTGAAGACTCAGATTCTATTATTGGACGTTTACAACTGGATGCCAGTTATAGTCCGGTTCTGAAAGTGTCTTATGCGGTTGAAAATGCCCGTGTTGAACAACGTACTAATCTGGACAAGCTGATTATTGATCTGGAAACCAATGGTACCATTGATCCCGAAGAAGCAATTAAACATGCGGCGACTATCCTTTCTGATCAGCTGTCTTCCTTTGTGAACCTTAATGTTCGCGAACCTGAAGAGCAGAAAGAAAAAGAACCTGAAATTGATCCTATTCTGTTACGTCCAATTGATGATCTGGAATTAACAGTCCGTTCAGCCAACTGTTTGAAAGCAGAACAAATTTACTTTATAGGTGATTTGATTCAACGTACTGAAGTTGAATTACTGAAAACACCTAATCTGGGTAAGAAGTCTTTAACAGAAATTAAGGATGTTCTGGCTTCCAAAGGTCTGAGCCTGGGTATTAAACTGGAAAACTGGCCACCTGCTATCTTAAAAGACAGCACCAAGGTCTAATACTTCCGGGGCAGCCAGAGCGTACTCTTAAAGATCCTCCCTGGCTACCCGAACTTTAAGTTTGAAATAAAATTGGTATAAAATCTGTGCAAGCAGTATTTATAGTTACTTCGATTCAGTAATGTTGTTATTACTGGGTGCTATAAATTAATAAAGGAAATTATCATGCGTCATCGTAAGAGTGGACGTCAATTAAATCGTAATAGCTCACATCGTAAAGCGATGTTCAAAAACATGGCTGTTTCTTTATTGCGTCATGAAATTATTAAAACCACTTTACCCAAAGCAAAAGAACTGCGTCGGGTTGTTGAGCCTTTAATCACTCGTGCTAAAAATGATTCTGTTGCTAACCGTCGTGTTATTTTTGCACGTACTCGTGATAATGAAGTAACTGCCAAACTGTTTACTGAAATTGGCCCCAGATATCAGGAACGTCCTGGTGGTTATGTGCGTATTCTAAAGTGCGGCTTCCGTAAGGGTGACAATGCCCCTATGGCTTATGTAGAATTAGTTGATCGTCCTGTTAGTGAAGATGACGACGATATTGAAGAAGATGATGATGAATAAGTTTCATTGACTTGTTTTAAATGCTTCAGCTCTTCCTAGGAGACAAAAAAAACCGGGCTTGCCCGGTTTTTTTTGTCTCCTGTCTTTACCTGGTTCCCACGCAGGAGCATGGGAACCAGGTAAACTACTTCAAATAAGCCTTTAAATATTCCCCTGTATAAGATTTTTTATTCTTAATCAACTTCTCCGGGGTAGTACAGTCAATTACCGTGCCCCCCTTATTTCCACCTTCAGGCCCAATATCAATGATCCAGTCAGCGGTTTTAATCACATCCAGATTATGCTCAATAATCACTACCGTATTACCATGATCTCTAAGTTTAAATAATACCTGCAATAGTTGTTTAATATCATAAAAATGTAAACCGGTAGTGGGTTCATCGAGTATATAGAGGGTTTTACCGCTATCCCGTTTTGATAATTCTCTGGACAGTTTTACCCGCTGGGCTTCACCGCCTGACAGGGTGGTAGCACTTTGTCCCAGTTTAATATAAGACAGTCCAACATCCAGCAGGGTCTGTAACTTACGTTTTAAGGCAGGAATAGCACTAAAGAAAGAATGGGCTTCTTCAATGGTCATGTCCAGGATCTGATAAATATTTTTTCCCTTATACTTTATCTCCAGTGTTTCCCGATTATAGCGTTTACCCCTGCACACATCACAGGGAACATAAACATCGGGCAGAAAATGCATTTCTACCTTAATAACACCATCACCCTGACAGGCCTCACAACGTCCGCCTTTGACATTAAAGCTGAAGCGCCCGACATTATAACCTCGAGAGCGAGCCTCGTTAGTGGCAGCAAATAAATCACGAATGGAGGTAAACAGCCCGGTATAAGTAGCTGGATTAGAACGGGGAGTGCGGCCAATAGGACTCTGGTCGATATCAATAACTTTATCAAATTGATCCAGACCGTCAATGGCTTTAAAAGGAGCGGGAGAGGTATTGGCTCTGTTAAGTACTCCGGCAGCATACTGATACAGGGTATCATTGATAAGGGTGGACTTGCCCGAGCCTGAAACGCCGGTGACTACCGTTAGCAGACCTATCGGAATGGTGACATTAATATGTTTTAAATTATTACCGGATGCCCCTTTAATTTTAAGTAAGCGTTTTTTATCCATTGCTGAGCGTTGAGCAGGAACGCTGATGGCATCTTCACCGCTGAGAAACTGAGCGGTAATGGATTGTTTGTTCTTAAGTATCTGTTTTAAAGTGCCCTGGGCAACTATTTCACCCCCATGCACACCGGCGCCGGGTCCAATATCAACAATATAATCGGCGGCACGGATAGCCTCTTCATCGTGTTCAACCACAATCACCGTATTACCCAGATCTCTGAGGTAAGTCAAAGTGTTTAACAGGCGTTGATTGTCTCTTTGATGTAAACCTATAGATGGCTCATCCAGAATATACATAACCCCTACTAACCCGGCACCTATCTGACTGGCCAGACGAATACGTTGTGCTTCACCACCGGAGAGTGTTTCGGCACTGCGATCGAGGGTCAGGTATTCAAGGCCAACATTGACCAGAAAATTAAGCCGCTGGTTAATTTCAACCACAATTTTTCTGGCAATTTCTCCCCGTTTACCGGGCAGCTTAAGTTTTTCAAAAAAGTCTCTGGTATCAGCAATAGACATAGCAACGACTTCCGGTAATGTTTTACTTTGTATAAAGACATTCCGGGCGGCAATATTTAAACGACTGCCATGACATTTCGGGCAGGGCTGAACCGTCTGATATTTGCTTAATTCTTCTCTGACTACATTGGAATCAGTTTCCAGATAACGGCGCTGCATATTATGGATCACACCTTCAAAAGGGGAATTACGAGTGGTTTTTCTGCCCTTATCATTGACATAGACAAAGTGTATAACTTCACCCTGATTGCCATAGAGGATCATATCCCGGATGTTTTGAGGCAATTCATTAAACGGTGTTTCCAGATCAAAATCATAATGTTCAGCCAGCGATTTAAGCATCTGAAAATAATAGGCGTTGCGTCGATCCCAGCCGTGTATGGCACCCGAAGTAAGCGGGGCTTCGGGATTATGTACCACTTTACCAGGGTCAAAGAACTGATTAACACCCAGTCCATCACAGGTGGGACAGGCTCCGGCTGGATTATTAAAAGAAAAAATACGCGGTTCCAGCTCAGTCAGGCTGTAACCGCATTGTGGACAGGCAAAGCGGGCTGAAAAAGAGATATCTGCAGCTTTGGTATCATCCATATAGGCAATACGAGCTATACCATTGGAAAGCTCCAGAGCGGTTTCAAAAGAATCAGCCAGTCGCTGTTTCAGATCGTCACGTACCTTAAATCGATCCACAATAACTTCAATAGTGTGTTTTTTGTGTAATTCCAGTTCCGGGGGATTGTCCAGTTCAAAAAACTGGCCATCAATGCGTACCCGGATATAACCCTGAGCTCTGAGCTCGTTAAAGAGTACCTGATGCTCGCCCTTGCGATCCTGTACTACAGGAGCCAGCAGCATGAGTTTAGAACCTTCGGGCAGGGTCAGGGTCCGATCCACCATCTGACTGACGGTCTGGGCATCCAGAGTGGTGTGATGTTTCGGGCAGCGAGGTTCACCGGCACGGGCAAATAACAAGCGCAGGTAATCATAGATTTCTGTGACGGTACCTACAGTAGAGCGGGGGTTATGTGAGGTAGACTTCTGTTCTATGGAAATAGCTGGGGACAGGCCTTCTATATGATCGATATCCGGCTTTTCCATCATGGACAAAAATTGCCGGGCATAACTGGATAATGATTCCACATAGCGCCGTTGACCTTCGGCATAAATAGTATCAAAAGCCAGTGAAGATTTTCCCGAACCGGACAGCCCGGTAATAACAATTAACTGGTCGCGGGGAAGCTCAAGATTGATGTTTTTAAGGTTATGGGTGCGAGCCCCCTCAATTTTGATTATATCCATAAAATATAGTAACAAGCCTAAGGAAAAACTGATAATATACTGTCTTTCTGAGTAAAAGAACAATTTTTAATGCAAAAGAACTGTGAAAATATCAAACATTTTCCAGCTCTGAATATCAGGTTAATAAACAGAATATAATGAGCAAAATATCCTCGCAAAATGAAATAGATAAACTTAATCCCACCGAAAAACGGGCAGCGGCTTCGCTGGCCAGTATTTATTCCCTGCGTATGCTGGGTTTATTTATGATCTTCCCGGTGTTTTCACTTTATGGCCAGCAGCTTGAAGGCAATACCCCGTTATTAATTGGCCTGGCAATTGGTGCCTATGGTTTAACACAGGCCATTTTTCAGATCCCCTTTGGTATGCTCTCAGACAAGATAGGACGCAAACCGGTTATTGTGGCAGGGATGCTGATTTTTGCGGTAGGCAGTGTCGTTGCTGCTATGTCAGATTCAATTTATGGTGTGATTCTGGGGCGTATTATTCAGGGCAGCGGCGCAGTAGCTGCCGCAGTTATGGCATTGGCAGCGGATTTAACCCGAGAAGAACATCGCCTT
The DNA here is from genome assembly GCA_027011205.1 of Gammaproteobacteria bacterium. Taxonomy (GTDB): domain Bacteria; phylum Pseudomonadota; class Gammaproteobacteria; order GRL18; family GRL18; genus JANELJ01. The sequence goes on along the minus strand of JALVAL010000464.1, from coordinate 1,610 downwards.
AAAATTATGGCCAGTATTGGTATGAGTATTGGTTTCGCCTTTGCTGTAGCCATGGTTGCCGGTTCTATTCTTAATGAATGGATAGGAGTGGACGGTATGTTCTGGCTGACCGCTGTATTTGCTTTAATGGGGGTAGCGGTTACATTATTCTGGGTACCGGATGCGCCTAAAAGTTTTCATCGGGAAACAGAACCGGTTCCGGAGCAGTTTAAGACTATTTTAAAAGATCATCAGTTATTGCGTCTGGATATGGGGATTATGATCCTGCATATGGTATTAACGGCGACTTTTCTGGTGATCCCCATTGCCCTGGTAAATGAGCAGCATGCCAACCTGCCTGTTGCGGAACACTGGAAAATCTATCTGCCGGTGATGCTGCTGGCCATGGGATTAATGGTGCCCTTTATTATTATTGCTGAAAACAGGCGCCGGATGAAAGAGGTGTTTGTGGGCGCTATTGCGGTGGTTGCTCTGGCTGAACTGGGTTTCTGGGCCTTTAATGATTCCATTTATGGACTGGGCATTTTTATTCTGCTATTTTTTACCGCCTTTAATATTCTGGAGGCTTCCCTGCCATCACTGGTGTCCAAAATGTCACCTACCGAGGCAAAAGGCACCGCTATGGGTATCTATAGTACCAGTCAGTTTTTAGGTGCTTTCTTCGGTGGTGTTATGGGTGGAAAGTTATTGGGTTTATATGGTATAAATGGAGTTTTCCTGTTTGCCATGGCCGCCATGCTGGTCTGGCTTGTTTTTGCACTGACCATGAAATCACCGCGTTATCTCAGCACTTATGTGGTTAAGCTGGCTAAGGTACAGGAAGAAGATATTTTAACAGCAACTGCGGATTTAACCCGTATTCGGGGTGTGGCAGAAGCGGTGGTTATACCTGAGGACGGGGCGGCTTATTTAAAAGTGGAACTGCATGCACTGGATAAAGAACAATTACTTGAGTATTCCAAACAATTTTCATAACAGCATAAATAAAACAATATTGATAAAGAGGATAAATAATGGCTGGAGTTAATAAAGTAATCCTGGTAGGGAGACTGGGTAAAGAGCCTGAAGTACGTTATACACCGGACGGCAAAGCAATTACCAATATCACCCTGGCCACATCAGAAACATGGAAAGACAAAAATACCGGACAGCGTCAGGAGCGTACTGAATGGCATCGCATCGTATTTTTTGGCGGGGTTGCCGGGGTCGCCGGTGAATACCTGCATAAAGGTTCACAGGTTTACCTTGAAGGCAAACTGCAGACCCGCAAATGGCAGGATAAAAACGGCCAGGACCGATATTCTACAGAAGTCGTAGTAGACGGCTTTAGCGGTGTTATGCAGATGCTGGACAGCCGCACCGGTGGCGATACCTCCTTTAATCAGGATAACAGTCAGCAGAATTCCGGCTATCAAAATCAAAATGCCGCTCCTCAGCAAAACCAGCAGTTTAACCAGACTCAACCCCAAAATCAGCCTCAGTCTGCCCCGGCAGCACAGCCGTTAGAGGAAGATTTTGATGATGATATACCGTTCTAGTCTGGGTTGAAGTTAAATTGTTAAGTAAAAAGGCTGACTTGTTCAGCCTTTTTTGTTTAAAAACATTAAGTT
>JALVAL010000463.1 GCA_027011205.1 Gammaproteobacteria bacterium | reverse complement strand
AAAATTTCGGAATATCATAGTCATACTTTATTAAGCTCTCAATTGCATGATAGAATCGAGAATAATGGACAAAAGAATAAGGGGGATCAGCATATATCAAATCAACATTTTTTATATCTTCGTAATTTAACAACTGTGCATAATCAGATGAAAATACCTTGAAGTTTCTCTCGGGTAAATATGTATGATATTGCAGAAGCTCAAATAACTTATTTTTAAAAAACTGTACAACACTTCTTTGTCTATATATAAAAGTATCTCTAATCGCATTTACTGTTGTCAAATCTCTAAACATAGCAAAATGCCCTGTGCCTGAAGAACAGTAGCTATAGGCATAAATAAGTGCTGCTAAAAATATACTTTTTAATATTTCATCTTGAATCTTATCATCAATGGCATATCGTAACGAGTCAATATCTATAGCTTGCTCAAGACTAAAATAAGTTTCCGAAAATAAAAAAGTCGTTTGCAAATATGGAAAAGTTTTTTTTATTTTCTTATTTTGCTTCAAATATTCTTCAGTTAACCACTGCAATTCTTCATTACTAGTTTTAAACTTATTATCTGGCGCAGGAAACTCTTGAAAAAAAGTTAGGTATTCTATTCTTTCTTTATCATTCCAGTCAGTTTTTGCTGCAAACTGAACGGATCTATTATAAGTATTTTTTAATTGATTAACTAGCTTAGTTTTATTTTTTATATACGACTGATCAAGTTGAGAAATCAGATCATCAATATTTTTAGGCAATTCTATTGAACTACTCTCAATTAAAGCTTGAGCTATAGTCCGTGAATATGTTTGAATATCATTAGAAAATATATTATAATCTTCTTTTAAATAAGCTCCAACTGATGCTGTTCCAGCAAATATATCCAATATAGTGGCACCTTTTTGTACCATATTCTCGACTGCATGACGAATATCAGGAAGAAGCTCGCGCTTCGAGCCCATATATTTCATTACATGAATATATTTGTCGTCTTGTCGTAATTGTTTTTTTCTTTCATTATTAAGCGTTAAATTAACATCTACTAGTTTCATGATAAAATTATACTTTGTCAAAGATGATACAGATGTTAATATTGCAAATATTATATCAATTTACTAATGCTTTTGATGTGATCCCAAAAACTAGGACTGGGCAACCTCCATTTCGATTAGCATTGAGCCTTGGTATCAATTTATCTAAATGAGTTGTACTAGCGCCATATTTACCATTGATATCTAGTTCTTTAAAAAGTGAAACAAGTTCTGTACTGCGAGTTAGTAAGATTCCAACACTTATTTTATCGTAATCAAAAAAAGTTTTAAAAGCATACAAATCCCTATCAAATGTTTGGTCTTTACTATTCCATTCCATATCAAAGGCTATTCTACCTTTTAGATAATCTACTTTATGGCTATCAGATTGAATTTCTACATCGTCCACAACCAATTTTGCATGCAATTGTTTTTCTTCCCAGCCCAAAGGTCTCAAAATATGAGAGATTTTTTTAGGCAAAGGACTTTCCCTGCCCCCTGGAGTCAATAAATCTTCTCTAGTGAAACTAAATTCTCGTAATGCATCCATTATCTCCAGAAACTCATCACGAAACTCATTAGCTAAGATTGCAGCCGCGTGTCTGTAATCGTATATCTCATATTTCTCTGCAATATCTTCATCAATGTAATCTTGCCAAGCCATTTTCACTCACTCAAAAAAATCTAATTGCATCATATCAAAAAGAGTTTTTAAATACTATAAAATCTACTAAAACCTAACCCTTGAAGCTATAGGTTGCTTCTTCGCGCCTCTTGCACC
>JALVAL010000462.1 GCA_027011205.1 Gammaproteobacteria bacterium | reverse complement strand
TGTTTGCGGTAAATCTTACTGTGCAGCATAAAATGCCATGCATAGGGTTCCAATGTTGCAGTGACAAAAAACATCCATTGTTCATATTTCGCTCGCAATGGAGTGCCGATAGCTGGTGCCAGTGCTTTTTCTGGATACATATCTGTCAGCCAGTGGCATATAGCACCAGATTCAAAAATAATCTGACCATCTATATCCAGTGCCGGAAGTAAACCATAGGGATGTATTTTTCGATAACTTTTCATGAATCCCTCACCTTTAAAAATATTAATATTAACCATTTCATACTTAAGCCCTAACTCTTCCATTAGCCATTGCGGCCTGACTGAACGTGTTTGTTTTAATCCATACAATGTCAACTTCATAATAAGACTCCCCCTGTATTATTCCATTAGCCTATAGTAACTTTCAATTTTAAAGTTACTATAGGCTAATGGATTAACTTGCAATTTGCAAGTAATGATTGCATCATGAAGCTTATGTAACACAGGTCAGGCTCCCTTACCCATAAGCAAAAAATCTACAGTGGGTATTCTAAGCGGATTTATCTGAATAAAAGTCTTTAATCGAACACTTTTAATAGAACACAATGAAAGCCAATTCAAAATTTAAACGTTCAGCTTGCGCAGTGGCTAATACTCTGGATATTCTTGGTGACAAATGGACTTTACTGGTTATACGAGATCTTTTTTTTGGTAAAACTACCTATAGTGAATTTCAGAAATCACCAGAAAAAATACCCACAAACATTCTTGCAGATCGGCTTAAGCGACTGGAATCAGAAAATCTTATTACCAGGCAAAGTTATCAGCAACGACCAGTACGATATACCTATCAACTGACGGACAAAGGAAAAGCCCTTGCTCCAGTTCTCGAAGCAATGGTTATCTGGGGTAATCAATACATACCTGGAACTATCTCATTAAATAGAATAAAAAAAATAATTAACCACTATGAACAAAAAAAAACAACTGATCAGAAGCCTGTCTGAGAAAAGAAAACCTACTGCGGAAAAACTGATTTAGCTCAGCGAGGGTTTCAAATCACTGGCGTCAGATAAACCTTACTTAGATTACACCGTTAACAGTTTATGTTATAACAAATTATATTTTTTATCTTTTGTATAGGTTATTCTAAGTTTCCAGATTAATCGGGGGGGATTCTAATAGCACTCATGGGATCCATAAGATGGATTTAAGAGTGTATAAAACTATCATTTTAAGGAGTATAAGTAATGGCAAAATTATCAGATATTGAAGGTATCGGAGAAACTTATTCCGACAAACTGGAAGCCGCAGGTATTAGCTCTCTGGAAAACCTGCTGAGCAGTGCATGTGAAAAAAAAGGGCGTAAAGATTTAGCTGAAAAAACCGGTATTAGTGAAAAACTGATATTAAGCTGGGTTAATCGTGCTGATCTCAGCCGCATAAAAGGTGTGAGCACCCAGTATGCAGACCTGCTGGAATGTGCCGGCGTTGATACCATACCTGAATTAGCTCAGCGAAATGCTGAAAACCTGCAGGCAAAAATGGCTGAAGTTAATGAACAAAAAAATCTGGTGCGTAAAATACCAACCACTTCTCAGGTTACGGACTGGGTCGCTCAGGCAAAAGAACTACCGCGTATGATCAATCATTAGCACCTGACAAATGACCTGCTTCTATGTTTCCAGAAGCAGGTCACCTTGCTTCGTTGCGACCGCCCTTCAGAAATATCCCAAAGTTCACAATTTTGTAACGTTTTATAATCCTTATAGTATTGTCCTTGCTATTCAACCATAATAG
>JALVAL010000461.1 GCA_027011205.1 Gammaproteobacteria bacterium | reverse complement strand
TACTGGCTGATTATACACGGAATATTAAATGTCTCTGAAAAAACTATTGGTGCTACTCATTATTGGATTAGGGTTCGCCACTTTCTATACCCTGGACTTATCTCAATATCTTAATTTTTCCTATTTAAAGGAAAATCAGCTGCATTTTATAGACTATTATCAGGCGAATCCGATACTTATCGCAACCGGTTTTTTTATCATTTATGTGCTTTCAACCGCACTTTCAATTCCCGGCGCCACATTACTGACCCTGCTGGGCGGGGCAATTTTTGGCTTTGTCCAGGGCCTGCTGATTATTTCCTTTGCCAGTACCATAGGCGCAACACTGGCGTTTCTGGTTTCACGCTTTTTATTACGTGACAGCCTGGAATCTCGTTTTAATGCCCAATTTAAAAAAATTAACGAGGGGGTAGAAAAAGAAGGTGCTTTTTATCTGTTTACTCTGCGACTGGTGCCTCTGTTTCCGTTTTTTATTATTAATCTGCTTATGGGACTGACCCGCATTAAAACCTGGACCTTTTACTGGGTGAGTCAGACCGGGATGCTGCTGGGTACTATGGTTTATGTCAATGCCGGCACCCAGTTGGGTCAGCTTGAGTCTGCTTCCGGGATTATATCTCCCGGACTGATTATTTCCTTTACTCTGTTAGGTATTTTTCCACTGCTGGCCAAAAAAATCATTGCTCTGATCCAGGCTGCCAAAGTGTATCAACCGTTTAACAAACCTGAACATTTTGACCGTAATCTGATTGTTATCGGCGCGGGTGCTGCCGGTCTGGTAACCGCCTACATTGCTGCTGCAGTCAAAGCCAGAGTGTCTTTAATTGAAAAACACAAAATGGGCGGTGATTGTCTTAATACCGGCTGTGTTCCCTCCAAGGCGCTGATCCGTTCTGCCAAATTAATGTCTCATATCCATCGGGCATCTGAATTCGGAATTGAGTCTGCCCGAGCAGAGGTGGATTTCAAAGCGGTCATGCAGCGTATTAAACGAGTCATAAAACAGATAGAACCTCATGACTCTATAGCACGTTATACTGAGTTGGGCGTAGAATGTCTGCAGGGAGAGGCCAGCATACAATCCCCTTATGAAGTATTAATTAACGGCCAGATCCTGACCACAAAAAACATTGTGATTGCCACCGGTGCCCACCCCTTTGTCCCGGACATAGAGGGGCTGGATAAGATAGACTACCTTACTTCCGATACCCTCTGGGAGCTGGAGAAATTACCCGAGCGTCTGATTATACTCGGCGGCGGCCCCATTGGCTGCGAACTGGCTCAGAGCTTTGCCCGACTGGGCAGTCAGGTAACACAAATTGAACGTAATACCCGCCTGATGAAACGTGAAGATCCTGAAGTTTCTGAAATTATTCAGCAACGTTTTCAACAGGAAGGTATTGACCTGCGGCTCAAGCATCAGAGTCGTTCATTTTATCGGCACAATGGTGAACAGCTCCTGATCTGTACTGACCAGGCAGGTAATGAAATAGAAATCGCATTTGATAAAATTCTGATAGCCCTGGGCCGCAGACCTAATACTCAGGGCTTTGGTCTGGAAAACCTGGATATATCACTCAATAAAAACGGTACTGTTGAGGTTAATGAGTACTTACAGACTAAATACCCTAATATTTATGCCTGCGGTGATGTCGCTGGCCCCTATCAGTTTACCCATACCGCCGCACATCAGGCCTGGTATGCTTCAGTCAATAGTTTGTTCCGCCATTTTAAAACCTTTAAAGTGGATTATTCTGTGATCCCCTGGGCTACTTTTACTGATCCGGAAGTCGCTCGTGTCGGTCTGAATGAGCTGGATGCAAAGGCACAAAATATCGCTTATGAAATCAGCCGTTTTGATCTGGATGATCTGGATCGGGCCATTGCTGATGAAGAAGCCCATGGTTTTATCAAAGTCCTGACAGTACCCGGCAAAGATAAGATTCTGGGCGTCACTATTGTCGGCGAACACGCCGGTGATCTGATAGCCGAATATGTTTCCGCCATGAAAAATAAGATTGGACTGAATAAAATACTTGCCACCATCCATATTTACCCGACTCTGGCTGAAGCCAACAAATATGTTGCCGGACAATGGAAACAGGCCCATAAACCGGAAAAGGTTTTACACTGGCTGGAAAAATTTCACCAATGGCGGCGTTCATAAACCAGCCTTTCTGTTACAAAATTCTGAACTGCTATCCTGAAGTGCAATATTATGTAATATGAGTTACATTCTCCTGCGCTTTAATTCTTTATCCTAAATAAATCAGTTAAAGCTTAGCGGGAATGATCAGATTACTGGAGTTACAGGATTTTACAGGTTATTTTGGCTTTATTCGTACCCAGGGGCACTTCCTTCGGGGCGTACCCCAAGGGCACTTCCTTCGGGGCGTAGCTACCGTCCAGATATTCTGGAAAGTCTTGCAGATTCAGTGCTCTGGACATTCGCAGTAGGTTCAACTGATTTATTTAGGTTTATCATAATATCCAATTAAATTCAGGAAAATCATTATGTGCATTGCCATTCCTTATGGTAAAGATAAGCAGAACCATGAATCCCCTTTGTGGCATCGTATTCGCACCACACCTTTTTTTGTTATGGGACTGGGTGGTGTACTGATACTACTTTCGCTGGGTATTTTCTGGCTGGGCTTAATATCTGGTATCCTGGAGACTCAGCAATTGGCCGTTTCTGCACAACTGATCAGTGCTTATCTGCTAGTTTCTGGTGTTGGTGGATTCTGGTTTTTTGCATTAAGCATGCATTTATATCCACGCTTAATGCAGAGCAGCCCCATTGAATACCTTTATTACGGCGGATACTTCTTTCTATCAATGTATAATCTGGTGTTCTTTTATCTGGCCTGTTTTGCATCGGGAAACAGCTTGTTGATAAGCAGTATGCTCATTCAGCTGTTATTGATGCTGTTTGCATTCAGAGCGCTCTGGTGGGCATTTTACTGGAGTAACACCCGTCAAAAAAGCTGGGGATATTTTGTGAATGCGGTATTTATAGTACTGCTTGGCATTCAAACAGGATTTATTTTCGCTTTGCAGTTAACCTGAACTCTGGATAAGAAACCTAAACGACAGCAAATACAAAATGAGAATAATCGCTTAAAATATCAAATAACCATTTAGAAAACTGTCCGGAAAAGTGTTGACACATCAGTAATTGAAAAAAAGCCTGTAAATATTTTTTTTGCTACTGCCAGCCAATAACTTCGTAACCATGATCACGTAAACATTTTTGTACAAAATTTTTAAACACAGGGGATGTCTCAGAGGACTTTATTGCACCACGTGTCGTTCCTGCTGCCGCACCTGCAAGGGCACCAGCTGCTGCCCTGTTCAATGCATCACCGTAAACCAGTCCCCAGGCTCCAGCGGCAGAGCCACCAATCGCAGCTCCTCCTGCAGCATTCTTGACAATTTCACCATCTTTCTTTTCATTGACACCAGAAGAATGAGCCATTGATATGCAACTTGCAATATCATGGTTAGCTAATTGCTGTCCCACCTGGTTGAAATGAGCATTCGGATACAGTATTGGCTTTGGCGGGCTGGTCGCACAACCCAATAGAATAATTGCAAGAGATAGTGATGTTATAGTTGTTTTGATAGCCATTCTGATCCAATTACAATTATCTATGATTATAATAACCAGTCGAGAGCCTGTATTGACTCTAAAATACAAGTATAGGAAATTTGAGAGTACTTTTCAATTTCTAGTGCTGATTTAAGATATTTGTAAATGGCTACTATATCTGGATAGTTTAAGTATGAAATTAACTCACTCCAATAGACCTGATCTGACAGTTCTTCCTTTTGAAGGTGTCAAGTCTCTATTATAATTTTGTAACTATTCAGCGTGTTTAGATTTTGCCATAGTTCAAGACACAATAGCTTCGCTACCTCAAAGAGGTGCACAGAGAATGTGAGCATATACGAATATGTGACCATTCCCAGCTGCCCCCTGAGGGTAGAGTACAAAAATAATGTACTCTCTAACAAGGGCTGGGTAAAAGATGAATACGCTGAGTAGTTACATAATTTTTTAACTAACGATCAATATCTTATATCGGCTCGTGCGTTTTATCAGAGCTCAACCCCTGATACTTTTTTAACTCCAGTACCTGTACTTTATTTCCCGTAATCGACCATTTAAGATCATAATCGTATACTTTTGTTGAATAGCTTTTGTCTATTTTTTTATAAAAATAGGCTCGATGATCAAAGCTCAGGAGTTGACTGATAAATTCTGTAATTTGCGGGTGTTTTTTACTGGCTTCAAGGACCTGCTGTCCAGCCTGCTCGCTAAATTCAACCTCAAATAACTGTTCTTTTATATTATCCGTAAAACCGCCTTTAGCATCCGGGATGCTGTCGCTATAGGGTACATAGGGCTTAATATCCAGTATTGGAGTTTGATCCAGTAAATCTACGCCTTTAATATGAATATAAACATGCTTATCCTGCTGCTCAATACGATCCAGCCCAACCAGTGACATACCAATGGGATTGGGTCGAAAACTGGCACGGGTTGCAAATACACCAAAGCGCTGCCTGCCATCCAGTCTTGGTGGTTTAACCAGGGTATTCCAGCCCTTATCAATATGCCGGTGAAAAACAAAGGTCAGCCAGAGGTGGGAAAAATCTTCCAGCCCCCGGGTTATTTCAATATCATTACAGGGTGCTAATAACTCTATAAACGCGGTGGATGCAGTTACCAGACCTGCCTGTCTCGCTAGATGTCAACCAACCTGTCGCATTTTATTGAAATTATCTTTATGGGGGCTTTGCCCCCAAACCCCCAAGGTATTTCTACAAGGGTAATGATCCT
>JALVAL010000460.1 GCA_027011205.1 Gammaproteobacteria bacterium | reverse complement strand
AGATCCGGTAACAGGCAAATTAACATCTGTTCTCCCTTTTTCCAGTAGGAAGAAATTTGCAGCACCGCCGGTCCACTGATCCCTTTGTGAGTAAACAACAGATTTTCTTTAAAGTTCTGATTATTGATACTGATGGACGCTTTTAATGCGATTCCGGAAAGACATTTTAATCGGCTTAAGTCTTTTTTATTATAGCTTAAAGGTACTAACCCGGGATAGGCAGGTATTATATTTAAACCGAACTGACGGGCTATTTTTAATCCAAAATCAGATGCCCCCATTTTTACCACCGACAGACCGCCGGAAGCAATTACCAGAGATTCTGAATAATAAATGCCGCTGGAGCTTGTTACAATAAAACGGTCATTTTCTGAGCCTTTTTGAATGCTTTCGATATGACTATTAAGAATAATATCAATATCGTATCGATGACATTCTGCTAATAATAATTCTACAATATCCAGAGCACTTCGATCACAAAATAACTGACCGTGGTCTCTTTCATGCCAGAGAATATCATATTCAGCCAGAAGGGATAAAAAATCAAAATATTGATAGCGGCTGAGCGCCGATTTACAAAAATGCGGATTTTGTGACAGATAATTATCGGCACTGATATAATAATTACTGAAATTGCATTTGCCGCCGCCAGATATACGCACCTTTCTGGCGGCTTTAGCGGCATGATCCAGCACCGCAACACGACGCCCACGTTTACCCGCCTCTATGGCACACATCAGCCCTGAAGCACTGGCACCAATAATCAAAACATCATAACTATTCATAAAATTGGTAAAAGCCTGTAAAATCCAGCCTGATGCAAATAAGTACCCATTGCTCCCTACTTCTAATGGGAGAAGGGACTAATTAGTGTCCATCCGTTTATTGATGCACACTAATTACTTTAAATATACAGCAGTTTAACAAATCTTATAAACAATGTCTGAAGCTGATAACTGGATTAAAAATGCCTGAAATTGAGAATAGAGTAATGGAACTTGAAATTCGCAATGCCCATCAGGAAGATACCATTGAGCAGTTAAATCAGATTGTTTTTAAGCAACAACGGCAGATAGATGATTTAATTCGTCAACTCTCGTATCTAAAAAACCAGCTCAGCAGTTTACAGGAAGCCGGTGCTAAAGAATCTGAAGAACCGCCACCACCCCATTATTAGATAGTGTGCATCCGTTTATTGATGCACACTTGCGGTACAGGGACGTGCTGCTCATTTTTGACGACCGTAAGTCGTTGAAAATGGAGTAAAAGAAAAATTACACTTTTTCTTTTACTTTCCGGATGGACACTGGATAATAACAACAGCCCCATAAATCTTAACGTCATTACAGTTTTTTTTTAATTTGTCGCTATACTTTAAAGAATATTATTAAATTATTGTCTGTCATTCCGGGGTATCTAAGATGACCAATGCTTCAAGCTCCAGTAATCGATTAGAACTGCTGTTATTTTATCTTGGCGGAAGACGCCATTTTGGTATAAATGTCTTAAAGATCAAGGAAGTCATACCTTGTCCTCCCCTTCATCAACTCCCTTCTTCTAACCCTGAAATTCTTGGTGTGGCAGAGTTAAGAGGTGAAACCTTGCCTATTATTGATCTGCCCAAAGCAGTCGGGGGTACACAACGGATACTGACTGAGGCACAGATCCAGCAGGGTTCTGTAATTACTACCGAAATTAACCGTTCTCATCAGGGGTTATGGATCAGTGGTGTCGATAAGATTATCCTATGCGACTGGAAAAACATTTCCCCTCCAGCCAAAGGTACCGGTATTGGCAGTTATACCACCGGGGTCACTCTTATTGATGATGAACTGGTGCAATTGCTCGATATTGAAAAAGTACTGGCAGAGGTTCTTAAACTGGAATCAACTCATACCGATGATCTGCCTATATCACAACAGGAACTGGAAGCCGTTTTCGGTAAGCTGGTCCTAATCGTTGATGATTCCGGTATGGCCATGAAACAGACCATAGCCGCACTGGACAGACTTGGCCTGCAGCATATTACTGCCAATGATGGCAAGGTCGCACTGCAGATTTTACAAGATTACCAAAACGGCGATCCACATACCATGCAACCTATCAGTATGATTATTTCTGATATTGAAATGCCTGAAATGGATGGTTATACCTTTGTCAGAGAGCTCAGGAAATTAACCAAATTCAAAGATCTCCATGTCCTGATGCATACCTCGCTTAATGGCAATATTAATATGGAAAATGCTATCTCCTGCGGTGCCAATGATGTGCTGACTAAATTTGTTCCCGTAGAGCTGGCCGAAAAAATTGTTCAGCATCTGATAAATACATCTGACGCTTAAAAAGGATTCGCAAGTACTGATAAATCTGCTATATTCATGGTGTTTGATTTTAGACAGGTGAATGAACAAATGATACAGTCAGCCATAAAAAAACCGATTGTGGTAATTGGTATCGGTGAAATGTCCGGTGTTTTTACCCGGGGCTTACTCAAAGCAGGCTACCCTCTTTATCCCGTGACCCGGGACATGAACATTCAGGCTGTTTCTGAACAGTTAAACGATCCTGAAATGGTACTGGTGGCTGTCGGTGAAAATGACCTTGCCCCAGTACTTGAACAGCTGTCGGAACACTGGAAAGACCGATTATGTCTATTACAGAATGAATTGCTACCTCGCGACTGGCAGGCTCATAAAATCAACAATCCCAGCGTTATTTCAGTATGGTTTGAAAAGAAAAAAGGTCAGGATTTTAAAGTGCTGGTACCGTCTCCCGTTACAGGCCCTAAAGCTGAACTCATTAAAAATGCGCTGGCGCAGCTGGAGATACCCTGCTGGAGAGTAAAAAATGAGCAGGAAATGCTGTTTGAACTGGTGCGCAAGAACCTGTATATTCTGACCACCAATATTGCCGGTCTGGATATGGCACCCGGCTGTGACGTGAATGAGCTATGGGACGAACATCGTGATCTGGCTTTAAGGATTATTGCGGATGTGTTAACTATTCAGGCCCATCTGACCAGCCAGAATTTTGATGACAGTGATCGTGAACGTCTGATTGAGGCCATGGTGGAAGCCATAAATGGTGATCTGGGACATAAATGCATGGGCCGCTCTGCTCCGGCCCGACTGGCCAGAGCAGTGAATTACGCCAAAGCAAACAATCTGGAAGTGAAAGAGCTGACGAGAATTGCCGAAGAACAGCTTGAAGCTGAAATTTAAACCAGTATAGTTTTACGGTAATACTGTAATTCTTCTATCGATTCTTTAATATCGTCCAGAGCCAGATGTGCCCCTTTTTTATTAAACCCATCATACACTTTGGGGTACCAGCGTCGAGCCAGTTCTTTTAAGGTACTGACATCCAGATTGCGATAATGAAAATACGCCTCTAGTTCCAGCATTCCCCGGACCATAAAGCGCCGATCCTGACAGATACTATTACCACACATGGGGGATACCCCTTTGCCGACATAATCTTTTAGAAATTCAATGGTTAAACGACTGGCCTCCGCTTCATCTATGGTACTGTCTTTAACTCTTTGGGTTAAACCTGAATCACCATGATGACGGGTATTCCACTCATCCATACCAGCCAGTACTTCATCACTTTGATGAATCGCCAGAACCGGGCCTTCGGCCAGAATATTCAAATCGGCATCGGTGACAATGGTAGCTATTTCAATAATTTTATCAGTATCCGGCTCCAGTCCGGTCATTTCCAGATCTACCCAGATCAGGTTTCGTTGATCCTGTGTCATTTCTTCTCTCTTAATAATGAATTCTTGAGGTATAATATAGTCAAAACAAACTAAATAATACACTTTTTCATTTAGCGAGACTTTATGCCTTTATTTACTATGCTTTTTCTTATTATGGTCTTTCTGGCCGCAATGACTCATTCGTGGCTGTCCTTACGCCAGATAAACCATGTTCGAAAACATCGTGCCCGAGTTCCCGATGCATTTGCAGAAAAAATAACCCTTGAAGATCATCAGAAAGCCGCTGACTATACTATTGCCAAAGAAAAACTGGGCAATATAAATTTACTCTTCAGTACCACTTTGCTGCTGATATGGACTCTGGGCGGTGGTCTGGAACTGACTGACCAGTATGTCAGGGGCTTTAATCTGTCAGCCATTTATAGCGGAGTTATTTTTATTTTGCTGATTGGGTTTATTTCTGCTGTTCTGGATTTGCCCTTAAGCCTGTACAGTACCTTTGTACTGGAACAAAAGTTCGGTTTTAATCGTACCACTTTTAAAACCTGGTTAAGTGATATGTTTAAACAGACTGTTCTGGGACTGGCCATTGGAGTACCCTTAATTATGGTCATACTCTGGCTGATGGACAGTGCCGGTGAATACTGGTGGCTGTACGCATGGGCAGTCTGGATGGGTTTTGGATTTTTAATGATGTGGGCCTATCCAGCATTTATTGCCCCACTGTTTAACAAATTTTCCGAACTGGATGATGAGTCTTTAAAACAACGCATTGAGCGTTTAATGAGCCGCTGCGGTTTTATCAGCAAGGGTATCAAGGTTATGGACGGCTCACGACGCTCCAGTCATGGCAATGCTTATTTTACCGGTCTGGGAAATAATAAACAGATTGTGTTTTTTGATAATCTGCTGGATTCACTGGATGAAGAGGAAGTTGAGGCAGTACTGGCTCATGAGTTAGGTCATTTTAAACGCAAACATATCCTCAAACGTCTGATCAGTATGACTTTTATAACTTTAATCGGCTTCGCGGTACTGGGCTGGGTGATGCAACAGCAATGGTTTTATAATGGTCTGGGGATGAGTACCCCATCTATTTATGCCGCCTTGGTTCTGTTTAGCCTCAGTTCCCCTGTATTTAGCTTTTTTCTTGCCCCTGTTAGCGCTATGATAAGCCGTAAGCATGAGTTTGAGGCGGACGAATATGCAGCTCAGCAGGCCAATGCAGATAAACTGGTTGAGGCTCTGGTAAAACTTTATAAAGACAATGCCAGTACGCTTACACCCGATCCAGTACATTCAGCCTATTACGATTCTCACCCACCCGCACCGGTAAGAATCAAGCATCTGAATCAAATAGCTCACGCTTAATTTAATACTTAATAATTGCTCACAGGAAGAACAATGAAGACATTAACCAAAACACTGCTTATCAGCTCTTTTTTTCTGACCCTGACACAGGGTGTACAGGCAGCCAATCCGGCTCATGGCAAAGATCTCCATGATGCCAATTGTCTGTCCTGTCACTCATCGTTAATGGGCGGCAACCCGAATGTTATCTATACCCGCAGTGACCGACGGGTTAATAGCATTGACGGATTAAGAAAACAGGTTACCCGTTGTAAAACCACCGTTGGCGTTCCCTGGCCCGAAGATCAAATTGAAGATGTGGTGGAATATCTGAACCAGAATTTTTATAAGATCAAATAATTCTACTCTATGGCTAAACGTAACCTTAATCGCCGCCAGCAATGGCGTATACAGAAAATCCAGCAGGAACGTTTAGCCAGAGCAAAAAAGAAACAGGGCCATCTGGCAGACTCTTTAAACAACCTTGAAGCGATCCAGTATCATGCCCTGGTAATCAGCCATTTTGGAACCACTCTGGATATAGAAGACCGTGAATCAGGCGAAATAGTCCGCTGTGCCTTACGTCAGAATATCGAGCCCATTGTCTGCGGTGATCACGTTGTCTGGCAGCACATAAAAAATCTACCTTCTGGCGAACAGATACAGGGTGTAGTGACGGCCCTGGAAAAACGCAGTAATGTACTGGCCCGTCCGGATTTTACCGGTCAGATGAAACCCGTTGCCGCCAATATTGATCAAATTCTTATCGTCACCTCACCCATACCGGAACTCAATGAAGGCCTGGTGGATCGCTATCTGGTGGCCGCTGAACTGTCCGGAATCACCGCAGTGTTAGTACTCAATAAAGTCGATATTTTATCGGCACAACAGAAAGCTTCACTGCAGCAGCGGATCAATGTTTATCAGAATATAGGTTATAGCTTTATTTTTACCAGCGCCCGAACTCAGCATGGTCTGGACAGTTTATATCAGCAGCTGTCAGAAAAAATTTCTGTGTTTGTCGGCCAGTCCGGGGTGGGAAAATCCTCTTTAATCAATGCTCTGCTGCCTGATGCCCGGATTAAAGAAGGGAATGTCTCAGAAGCCACCAATAAAGGCATCCATACCACCAGTGTCTCCAGACTTTATCATCTGGAAAATTCGCCTGTAGTAAGCAGTGCCAGCGTGATAGACTCCCCCGGTGTACGTGAATTTGGTTTATGGAATATTGATAAAAATGATGTGATTCATGGCTTTGTTGAATTGCAGAAATATGCTCAACATTGCCGTTTCAGAGACTGTAAACATTTTAATGAACCGGATTGTGGTGTTTTAAACGCCGTACGGGAAGACAAAATTTCTCAACAGCGTTTTGAAAGTTATCACCGGATAATCAACTCTCTAAACTGAAAAAGTGGAGATGAGGTATTTTATACCAAAAAGGCCAGAGGCTTTTAACCAACAAAATCAGATAAAATTCAATCTATCCTGTCTTAATTATCATTACTTATGAAATTTTTTCGCACAAATACGGGTCATAATAGTTATTGAATTATTACTATTATTACCTGT
>JALVAL010000459.1 GCA_027011205.1 Gammaproteobacteria bacterium | reverse complement strand
CATTACTCTCTCTCGTGCCAGAAAGCAGGGCGATATACGTTTTTCGACGCTGGAGAAACTGGCCAATAGTGTAGGATTGAAACTTAATCTGGTGGCTGATGATCCCTTAATAGAACTGGTCGACAAAGGAGAATTATTCTTATGATCAGAGATGCTCATGCCGTTGTCTGGACACGTCTGTCAGGTACACCGGTTAAGATGGGTGAATTACATGTTACTGAGTCTGAATCCCGTTTTGTCTATGAGCTGCCATTTTTACAAACAGGTTTACCCGGACTCGGGCTGGTTTTGTCACCGGATATTTACGCTGAAAATACCATTCGCTGGTTACGCACCGAGCGTTTTAATTTCCCGCCACCGATACAGTCTTTAATTCCACCGGCAGGAGAACATAATTTTCAACGTCGGTTGATTCTGAATTATCTGCATACCATTGGTATTCAGTCAGGCAGTGAGTTTGAATATGACTGGAATATTCTTACTTTCAGCGGTCATGGTGGTATTGGGCATGTGGATGTATTCAGCTCTGATGACAAAGCCAGACACTGGTATGCTACACCGACTATGCCGCAGCAGGATTTTCTGAAGAAAAAGTCCTCTCTGGGTTTTTCGCTTAAAAATATGCTTACCTGGTATGAAGATGAGACCGGTTATTTACTGGATTTTATTGGCCCGACACCATCAGTTAATGGGGCTATACCCAAGCTATTACTTTCTATTCCCCGTACCGGCTGGAATGGTCAGGTCGGTTTACCCACCCGCTTTGGTGATACCCAGTCAACAGATATTATTCTTAAACTGGAAAAAGACACTGCTTATCCGGGTATTGTTGAACTGGAGGCTCTGGGGCTGGATATTCACAGACAGGCAGGTTTTGCCACACCCCGATACTGGGTAACTGAGTTTGAAGGCATTCATGCGCTGGCTATAGAACGATTTGATCGGGATGAACAAAATATCCCGGTATTTCAGGAGTCACTGTTTTCAGTGCTGGCCTCAGGTAATCGAAATATACAAAATCACTACGATGCCAGTTATGATCAACTGGGCAGAATGTTTGATAATCCCAGACTGACATTAATCGAAGATCGTAAATCTGCTAAAAAACATTTATTAAAACGTTTATTACTGTCATTTTTAACCGGTAATGGTGATCTGCATCTGGAAAATTTAAGTCTGCAAATTCGCAATGGACAGACCGATTTTTCTCCCGTTTATGATCCGGTTCCCATGCGGGCTTATTCCATTCACAATATCCTCAGTGCCATGCCTTTTGGACATTATGGTGATTATACCGCTAAACAGAACAGGCCGATGGGATTTACCCAGGCTGTAAAAGCTTTTAATCAGTCATTGGGTTTTGATAAAAACCAGTTGTCAGTATTAATTGATGAGCTGCTAAGCATTACTGATAACTTTGCTCATCAGGTTAATGCATTAAAGAGCCTGCCTCAGGAAAACAGGAAGAATTTGATCCGGATCCATGATGATATCAAACGCAAACTTTCAATGTTGTAAATCTAGACTTGACCTGATAAAACAGTATGTTTAGTTTCAAAAAAATCTAATATTTGTACAAAAATCGAATACATCAAATAAGCTTGAAATATAGTGTTTTCTGACACTAAGCAGCGATAATGTGGCTATACTTAACCGAACAGAGCACTTAAAATAACCAAATGAGAAAGAGTATGAAGAAGTATCAAACCGTATATTTCAAGAATTTAAATAGAGTTAAAAGCAACATTATTAAATATATTGTTCCAGTTTTATTCCTGTTGCCGTTACAAGCATTTGCCCAGAGTATGC
>JALVAL010000458.1 GCA_027011205.1 Gammaproteobacteria bacterium | reverse complement strand
ATTTTAATCTAATATTAAAATTTATCCTCTATCCATGAATAGATGTGTGAAATGACACAGTAAAGAAGGGATTAAGAGTTAAGGATTCTTACGCTCTTAATTGCTTTTGCTCTTTCTGAACGCTCAGCGCTGAACGCTAATCTCTCTACTACAATATTTTAAAACAATAATTCGTGGCTTCTACAAAACCTTCTATACTGCCGCAGTCAAAACGTTTACCTTTAAATTTATAGCCCAGTACACAGCCTTCTTTAGCCTGCTTCATTAAAGCATCGGTAATTTGAATTTCACCGCCTACACCAGGGGTGGTATTTCTTAAAATATCAAAGATATCCGGTGTCAGGATATAACGGCCGATAATAGCCAGGTTACTGGGGGCTTCTTCTGTGGATGGTTTTTCTACCATGGTATTAATCTGATAAATATCTTCGCGGATCATTTCGCCACTGATAACACCGTATTTATGCACCTCTTCCACGGGCACTTCTTCAATAGCCACAATACTGCAGCGGAACTGCTTGTATAATTTAACCATCTGAGCCAATACCCCATTATCTTCCTCAACCAGACAGAGATCGTCCGCCAGCAGTACTGCAAATGCCTCATCACCAATTAAGGTTTCTCCAGTTAAAATAGCATGTCCCAGACCTTTCATTTCAATTTGCCGGGTATAGGAAAAAGTACAGTTGTCCATGATATGGCGGATTCCTTCCAGATGTTTTTCTTTGTTACTGCCTTTAATCTGATGTTCAAGCTCATAATTGACATCGAAGTGATCTTCCATCGCTCGTTTACCACGACCGGTTACAATAGCCATATCAGACAAACCGGCAGCCATAGCTTCTTCCACTCCGTATTGAATCAGTGGTTTATTCACAATAGGCAGCATTTCTTTAGGCATGGACTTGGTGGCTGGCAGGAACCGGGTACCATAACCCGCAGCAGGAAACAGGCATTTTTTAATCATAGCTCTTCTTTTTTTATCAATAGGGACAGTTACACAGAATTATATCAGATAGTAAAGGAACTTATGTCTTAGCAATTGAATTTTTAACGATAAATCAGGATAATCTGACAAGAACGGGACTAAATAGTGTGCATCCATTTATTGATGCACACTAGCGGCACAAGGCTGCTCCATAAACTGAAAAAGATAATAAAAGGCTGATATCAGATAAAGAATAAATGTCTGCTTTTTGATATTCTTCTTTTTCATGGTATTTAGTCCATTTTTTTTATCCGGATTTTACGCCCTTTTTTGTTACCCCGGTCAGCTTCAGTTTTCGCCTGATCAATTAACTCTACGATCCGGTCTATCAGCAATTGAGTCAAAGCATGAGGTAACAGCCAGCCCCAGTTGCCCAGCGCTTTTTTCTTAACCATAACGGCACTGAGTTCCGGTTTATCTTTACTGACCTGCTCAATCAGTTTGTTACTCAAACGTTTATCAAGTCCTTTACCGTAAATCTCTTTTTCAATATAAGTGTAAATTTCATCTTCCAGTTTAACCAGTTCACGTTTGGTAAATTCATCGGGCAGACTTTTGAACATCAACGCAGAGACATAAGCTTCATAGTTCACTCCCAGTTTAACAATACGTACAGCAATAGAATCCAGAGTATAGTCTGAGGCTTCAGGTTCACGAAGGAAAACGATAATATTCTGATAAAGCTGTTTTGCCTGTTCTCTATTCAGATGCTCATGAATCTGATATTCAATAAGCTGTTCCAGAAACGAGTGTTGTTTTGCCAGATTAGCCATTACAAACCTTTAAAAGTTAAAGCTGGAAAAGATACTATCAATTTATAAT
>JALVAL010000457.1 GCA_027011205.1 Gammaproteobacteria bacterium | reverse complement strand
AGTATTTATCTTCCATTAATTCAATATCATGATTAGTATACTCTACAGTATCTTCATTCGAGTTATCAAGTTTTTCTACATCAGTTGTATCTGTGTTCGTTGACTGATTATTATCTTCGTTGCCAACAAGCAAAGACATATCTTCATATGTTGATTTAAGTGAATCTAAAGAGCGTTTCTTGAATTGCTCTTTAAGTGAATCTGCGTCCAAAGAAGGATCTTCTTTAACTCTGAACGACATTAGTTTTTCAATATACATATCTTTAAGCTCATTAGTAAGCTCTTTAGCTGTATTTGAAATAGCTTCGAAATTAGTTTTTTGAACTGCCAATTCATGTTTATAGGAATCTACTCTACTTTCAAGTGTATTGATTTTTTCTTCAAGAAATGGAGTGAGTACAGAATCCTTGTCTTCTACTGTTTCAAGAATTTTTGATACAGCGTCAGTTAAGGAAGCTTCTCCGCCCAACGATACCTTAACCATATCTAACGCGACATTAATTGCATCTTCACTTTTAATAGTATTTTCTTTAAGTAAAATACCATCTTCAGTTTTTTCAACAATTGATTCATTATCAGGTTCATCAGTACCAGTAGTGTCGGCTCCAGTGTCATCGGGTTCTTTGTCATTATTCTTTAAAAGTTCAATTCTAGTATTGAGAAAATCAATAAATTCATTTTTCTCATCACTATCTTCGAGCTCCTCAAGAACTTTAGTGGAAGCATCAATCATTTCGAGTGAATTGGCAGGCAATAAACGATTCGATCCAACAAAGTCATCGTCCTCAAGTTCCTTAATTGTATCTAATGTAACCTGAGAATCTTTTGGCAGTAAAGCAATAACTTTTTCATATAAGCTATCACCTAATTTGATGAATTCATTATACGTCATATTTGCCTCTGATTTATTATTGTTTTTGTTTGTAGTTAAAGAGTCATATCCAATGAGATTTACCGAACAGCTTCCGGCACACAATGCATCTTTGCTTACATTGTCATTGTTTGCATTGTCTTTGTTATATAGTTTAGCAAATGCGCTGTTGCCCGCAAGTGGATCGGCAGGTTCATTCACATAACTCTTCTCTAAATATTCTAATCCGTCAAATACTATAAAGACCTTTCCATGTCCATAGTCTTTACCTGGCATATGTTCACATTCAAAAATATCCTTTCCGCATTCTGAACAAACTAATCTATTGAAACCATAACCCATACTGACTGAATCGTATGTATGATTTAATATTTTAGTAATTGCATCTTCATCTGTAATATTAGATGTATCTACAGCATGTCCCATTCCAGTATTATCTGGAGAATAAAGTACATCTTTTATTTTGCGCAATGTTTTAACAAACTTTTTATCGTCAACTGTAATGGTGTCTAATTTTGCATACATTGCACTATCAAAACCATTTTTTGTGGGAACATATGAAGCATCTACGACTCTTCCAATTGCATCATCAAAAGAACTATGATGTCTTAATACTGGAATATTATAGGGTGTGAGCATAGAGGAAACCGCTCTCCTCATGTCGTAAGGTAAATATAAATGATTATGTCTAGTAATCTTCATAGAGTGTGCATCTATAGAAGATACTTTCAATCCATCTACTTCTTCTATAGGCTTATAGTTTTTTTGTTTTTCGATAGAATCTAATATAGTATCTTCTATCTTATGAATATCTGAGTCTTTCCATGTAGGTATTATTTTAGAATATTCATAAATTTTTCTGTCTTTATCTTGTAGCATCGATCTCCTCCTCTTGGGTTTGATTGTTAATTAAAAATTCTATTTGTTTAGCAACCAGATACC
>JALVAL010000456.1 GCA_027011205.1 Gammaproteobacteria bacterium | reverse complement strand
TAAAACCGAATCCTCATTAATACTGCGAACATTACCAGTATGTGTTCTAAAAGTACTTTCCAGCAGCTTCATGGGTTTGGTCAGGGAGTTCAAAGTCTCTGCCATATCATATCCCCATTAAGGCAGGTGTATCACCCACTACAAATAAAGATTTAATATCTTGCCAGTTATGCCGTTCCCATACGCCATCCAGGAGCGAGACATAGCCATCACTTTGCGGCAGACCTTCACAAACCAGAAATGATGGTTTAACTTCCTCTGAGCCCGAAGTCCACCACAAACTATAACTGGAAAAAGTCTGCTCAATAAAATAATGACTAATGGCCGGAAATGCACTCAGGGGATTAGGATTAACCGGATCCATACTAAAATGACCCTGAAAGCGTTTTTCCTTATTAATATCTGCCAATGCTTCATTATCCGTAATGCGTTTTAGCAGAGGATCCGCCAGCTCTTTTATAGAAACTTCCAGTTGTTCAAGTTGAAAATCTTTCTCAAGCGCTGTCAATGCCAGTTCTTCTGCCTGTTCAAACCAGGCAGAACATTCGTCCATTAAAGCTATCGGCTTTATGGACTGAGTTATATGTGAAGCAATAGTTAAAGGAAAATACCGCCCCACCTTATCGACACTGGGCATAAGTACCCCTATCCAGGCATTTTCTCCACAATTGCCGCTGGAAATAATAAATCGCCAGACCGGTGCTACCAGGAAATACTCCAGCCATTGTTCTCCCAGTTGTTCACGACTGGCAGCAATTGAAGACTGCAACCAGTTGTCCCAGGGATCAATAAATGTCACTGGAAGGTTTCTGGATATAAAGTCACCATTACTTGGTAACTTGCCATAAAAACCTGTTAATTTACACATATTATAATCCCCTGTTAATTTAATCGCTGAGGAGCACGATAACGTTTTAACAGGTTATGTCCGAATGGATTTGAAACACTATTAGCAATAAGTTCAAATTCTGCTTTTTTTCCTTCCAGAACATAATCCACAACAAACCGATCATTACGCCTGGTTTTTTTCAGTTCATAATTATCCATAATTCTAAAAAATGCCCAGGGGCCCTCTTCTTTATAGGCAACTCTATCACCATTCAGATCTTCAAACATAATTCTGGCTTCGTGAAAATCCGTATCCCCCGGCCATACCATTTTGTTCGGGATCAAAGGACCATGACGATAAACAACTTTCTGATCACCATGTTTAATTTCAAAGCGGGCTATATTAGAGTCCAGATATAATGGTTTTAAGCTATATTTAACATTTGGAAAATCTTTTTTACCTTTAAAAAACACCCGACGAATATGCTCAGCTCGTTCAAATTGTCTTAGTGCCTGATTACTTATTTTCAGACTATGTCCCTCAAACTGCTTTAGTGTCCAGGGACTGCGGCGAGTATTAACAAAATCCCTGATATAAGTATTAAAAAAACTGTCCTCTATTCCATTGGGCTTAAAAAAAGCAGTAAAGTCTGCCAGAGAGGTTTCCCTGCCGGCTTTTGAATACAACGGATAACGGTTTTTCATACTCTGATCATAAAATGCCAGTACATTGTTTTCATAGACAGAATTTAAATATTTATTTGACTCATTTAGAATCAGATCCCAGGAATATTTTGACACATCTTTTAACCAGCTTCGCAACGGCTCAGGTGATCGGGAAGCCAGTAATTTTAAACGACCTACCGGATCATTAGCTCCAGATGTTAGTCGTTTCCTGGCCAGTATGTAGGCCGTTTCACCATCATCCATAGTGCTGGAAATATTATTTAGATAGCCCTGTAAATTTGCCAGAGC
Source organism: Gammaproteobacteria bacterium (assembly GCA_027011205.1). GTDB lineage: Bacteria > Pseudomonadota > Gammaproteobacteria > GRL18 > GRL18 > JANELJ01. Next base: position 4,861 of record JALVAL010000456.1, on the reverse strand, counting down.
AGTCATAATATTATTTAAATGAGAGTTTCTATTATTTTGCTGCTCTATAGTCCGGTTTAAATCAAAAAATTGTTTTTCAACAATATCAGTAGGTTTATCAGGAAGGTTGATCAATTTTCTATCTGATGCCCGCTTGATCATTCTCAGCATAGAACCGGTACGCCCACCAATACGGGATGTCAGCTCAGAGGTGAGCGCCTTATTTTCCTGCAGTTTTTTTGCATCAACCGGCAACTGGCTTAAACGGGTATTTTCTGCAACCTGTTCGATAACACCCCGAAACGGGGAATAGGGTCCTGTTATCTGAGTCAGAATATTAATAGCCTGACTGGCTGTTGTAAAACCATTTAGCTGCAGGGAATTAAGCGCCTGTTTCCAGTAGCGGGCATAGTCCTCAAGATAAAGAGCTTTAACCTTGTCATTAAACAGGGCAATATCTGTTGCAGTAAAATCCCCTTTTTTAGTTCCTAACACCCAGTTTTCCTGTGCTGTTTCAGTGACATATTTAAAACTGTCTTTTACAAAAATTTCCTTATATCCATCGTAGGTATAAAGATACGGAACAGCTTTTGTAGTCCCGGAAAAAACCATATTCATTTCCGGCCCAACAGTGGCTGAAAAGGTGAATGCCTCATCATTAGTATTTTTTGCTTCATTCTTAATACGATTGTAGATTTGCACATCTAAGGGTATTTTTTTTAATACAGCACGTGCTTGTTCTACCAGTTCTGAATCCACTATGACAGGTTCAAAACCACCACTGAGAAGATTTTTTAAATGACTTTCATATTGAGCCTGAAGTTCTGCTTCTCCACTAAGATGGGTTGACCAGTCCAGTTCCATCCATTGCAGGATAAAATCTTTTTTTAAGCGTTCCGGCTTACTTAACATTAAATAGGCTTTTAAAGCTTCAAACAAATAGTCTGATTGCGACATGCTTAAACGTATCTGTTCCTCCAGACGTTGCTGTAAAGCCGGTAAAAAAAGCTGCCTGTTTTGTTCCTGATAGGCGTAGTGCATATTTTGATGAAAATCCTTACCCTGATACAGCCCTAATTGCATACTAAGTGGAACCTGTTCATTTCGAGGAAAAACCAGATCGGCGGTCGTTAAACGCATGAGCAGCTGATTGACATCATAAAAGTCTTTTTTATCCAGTCTGCCTAGTTCATTTTTATAATCTCCAACCTGTTCCTGAACAGCTTTTATATTACGTTCGTTCATGGTAAAACTGGTTGACCAGGCAACGGCACTGACAGTAGCCGCAGAAATTGCAGCGGCATAGGATATTCTCTGCAGCCAGAGGATACGGTTTTCAAATCGACGGTTCAGGCCAACAAGGTTGGCTTCAGTAAAAACGACGTTCTGTAGAAGATTTTTTATAAAAAAACTTTTTCCATTACAATGATTATCAGCAATAACCGGTCTGTCAAGATCATAATCAGTCATTAATTTACTCATAATTCTATCAATAGGCATTCCTTCCTGTGTACCACTGGTAAAATAGACACCTCTCAGATTTGGCCGAACGTGATAGCGTGAAACTGAAAAAGACTGATCTATAAAATCCTTTATCTGATCATGTATACCCTCTAACTGAGATGGAAATTCAACAATTTTTCTTCTACGTGGCTGATCTCTTTCATAATTTAAACGCCATAATAAACGCTCATTTAAATTATTCAATAATAGCTTAAACTGTTCCGAAAATTCTGAACCTGAGGTGTTTTCCAGTTCGGAATGCTTCTGCTTTTCCTCTTTAAAGGTCATCCCCCAGACCTGTTCACGTTCATCTCTACCCAAATCATCAAAAAACTCGCTGAATCCTGAAATCAGATCCATTTTAGTGAACCATAAATATACAGGAAATTTAATATTCAGCTGGTTTTGTAATTCTTTTAAGCGGCTTTTAATGGCATTAATATGTGCGGTTTTTTCCTGTTCAGTCTGAGTCAGGATGTCCTGTATACTGATAGCCACTAAAACACCATTAAGGGGGCGTCTTTTACGGTGTTTTCTAAGTAATTTTAAAAATCCAAGCCATGCCTGTGAATCCTTTTGTGCATGACTGTCCTGTGTGGTATAACGACCTGCAGTATCAATTAATACCGCTTCATCTGTAAACCACCAGTCACAGTTTCGAGTTCCACCTACACCCTGAATAGCTTCATGCCCGTATTTTTCTGACAGAGGAAAATTCAGACCGGAGTTAACCAGTGCAGTCGTTTTTCCTGAGCCGGGAGGACCGATAATGACATACCAGGGTAACTCATAAAGATATTGCCTGCCCTTTTTTGAGGTGCTGGTATGTTTTAAAACCTGTAAGGCATCATCAAATCTTTCACTGAGTATATTGACCTCTTCATCGGCTGTTTCCTTAAGCTGCTTATGATTATCTTCTTTTAATCCCTCTATAAGTTCATTTTCCTGTTTTTTTGCCTGAGCCTGAATCCTTATATTATTAAACCCCCAAAGCAATAATAAAACCATGATAGTTACCAGGCGGGATATTTCTGAGGCCAGTATAGTTTTACCTGCAATGGCAATTAACGGTCCGACAAACCAGATAAGAATGGCCAGGGCTATAACGCCTGCCAGGGTAATAAACCAGCGTGCGGTGATTATTTGTTTTAGCCTGTTCATTATATAATGCTCCTGTCGGCAGGGTGAACAATCAGAGCCAGGATTCTTTTATCTTTATCCGTATCATTTATCCTAAAAGCCCCCTGTTGACGGTGGGGCTGTGGTTTTACCATCCTAATTTTTTTATTGTCATCTGGACCTTCAGACTGGAGTTTATTCTCAGCTTCTGATGTTCCGGAAGCTTTACTATGACCTGCCTCATCAGAATCCAGAGCCTTATGATTTATGCTTTCCGGTATAGCCAGTGTGTTATTTTGCCCCAATTCTGAAATTTGCTGCATGACCGGTGCCGCAGACTGCTCAAGCATATAGCTGAAACTGGCAAACATGGCCAGCAAAATAACACTGGATAATGCGGCTACAACCCATAATGGTACATAACGTATAAGAACGCCTCTACGGTCACTTATACCCCGCCAGTTTATGGATAATTCCTTGTTGAAATCATTTTTCAAACTTCTTAATTGACGGTATAAGTCTTCTCTAAGATACTCCACTTCACCCCTGCCATTTTCAATAATACGAAATTTCCCTTCGAAACCAAGACTGAGCAAAACATACATCAATTCCAGAATATCCAGATTTTTAAGCGGTTCTTTCTGTAGACGCTCAAGCAGCAGAAAAAACTTTTCCCCGCCCCAGGTTTCACCATGAAAGATGCTGAGCAGACTTTGATTGCTCCAGTCACTATCTCTGCCCCAGGGTGTACTGACAATTATTTCATCCAGTGTCGTACAGAGTACATATCGAGCCTGTAATATTTTTTCATTTGCAATACCGGCTGAAGATGCACTTAATTCGAATTGTTTTATTTCATCCTGCAATTTATATTTGAGCTGATTAATGTCTTCATTCATAATTGATTCTGAAAGTTTTATCAGAATAGCTATAATTTTGGCAGAACTTGATACCAGCTTATTTAAGCCGCATTGAAAATTATTATTAAAAACATCGCTTTCGATATGTCGTAACTGCTCTGATTCATAAGATGGTTCAGGCTTGTAGCTTGATCTGTTTTGTGCAGAATTTAAGCGTCCGGAGAAATTTATTCGAGTCCTGTCATTGTTATTTTCAACACTGAACTTCCTTTTTCCGCCGGGCGTGGGGCGCAAAATTGTATTATCATTGGGAAAACGTATAACGGTATTATCATCCATAATTATTAACCAGATTCTTTAAAATTTTATTGTTTTATTGCCCAGAATTCCATTTCCAGATCCGGGAAGTTGTCACTGACATGAATGGCAAAACCTCCGGAATTTACCAATTGCGCCCAGGTTTCAGAATGTCTATCCAGCTGAAAATACGTAAATCCAGAATGATAAGGCAATTGTCTTGGAGCAATAGGTAAAACCTGAAGAATGATCCCCGGTAATTGTAAATTAACCAGATCACGAATATGTTCAACCGGGCCGATTTTGACCTGTCCAGGAAAATTACTGCGTACAACCTCATTCGCTACGCTGGCTTTAACGGCCAGTACAAATTGAGCAGTCTTAAGTAGATTTTTGTCATTAATAGTAGCTACACTGATACCGTAATTTCGTTCCTGCAAAGGAAGCTGGATGACATTTTGATCCAGAACCAGACTAAGTGATTGACGAATTCCCGACATAATTTTAGCATAACAGCCTGACAGGTCCTTATGGTCATAAACCACCTTAAATTCCGGACGTCTTCCTGCCACGGTAAAAGTTGAAAGCTCACCATACAGTGTCACCAGATATTGAAATAGAATCTGAGGATGCAATAACTCCAGTTCCAGAAGATGATTAATCAAAGCCTGGTATTTATTAACCAGTTGTAATAACAGGAAGTCCGTTATCTCTGAAGTACCGCCCTTGCCGGATTCAGTGATCCGTTCAGCTACCGATTCTGAACGGTGATTTAATAAACTAATCACTTCTTTATGATAGTTAAATATATTAGTTGATGCTGAACAATCCAGAGCTTCTGGTATAAAACTATCATCCAGAATAATGGTTTTGTCTGCACGAACCTCAACTATCCTGCAAATTGCCAGAGCAATACTCATCCCGGTTAAATCAGAGGCCCGTTTCAGACTAAAGCAAAATTTACCAATATCTACCTGAGCGACAGAGTGTTGACCGTTATTGCTATCCGACACATCCAGTTCTTCAATCTGATAACGAATACTATTTTCATTATCCAGAACAACGTTCTTATCGGCCTGAGGATTACCGTCAGTGTCTATGGG
>JALVAL010000455.1 GCA_027011205.1 Gammaproteobacteria bacterium | reverse complement strand
GCCATGTTCCGGGAACAGATCCGGTAAACCTAAATTCAATACTGGACAAGCCGTATCATGACTGATTAATAACTCATTTACTGCACTCCCGGCACCACCCATAATGACATTGTCTTCCAGGGTGATCAATAGTTCACTATTTTGGGCCTGCTGCAAGGTGACTTTATTATCCAGCGGTTTGATAAAGCGCATATTAATAATTTTAAGACAAAACTCATGTCTGAGTGATTCTGCGGCCATTAAGGCTTCAGTGAGCAGAGTACCGAAACTTAAAATAGTGATTATTGGTATTAATTTTAACTGGGTGCTGGAAAAATCAGCCTGATTATCAAACGCCATAATACCTTCACCCAGTTTCAGAGCCGGTTCCAGCTGAGACTGAATATCCTTTCCTGGGCCTTTACCGCGTGGATAGCGCACGGCTGCAGGGGTATTCAGAGCATAGGCAAAATCCAGCATATGATAACATTCATTTTCATCTGCGGGCGCCATAATGGTCATATTAGGAATGCAGCGCATAAAGCTGAGATCAAAACTACCCGTATGGGTTGCACCATCCGCACCGACAATACCGCCTCGATCAATGGCAAAAACCACTGGCAGATTCTGTAGCGCTACATCGTGAATTAACTGATCATAAGCCCGTTGTAAAAACGTGGAATAAATGGCTACTACTGGCTTGAGACCATCACAGGCCATACCTGCCGCCAGAGTAACACTATGCTGTTCAGCAATCCCAACATCAGAATAGCGTTCGGGAAATTGCTCTGAAAAGGCCACCAGACCGGAACCTTCACGCATGGCAGGGGTAATACCAGTGAGTCGTTCATCTTTAGTTGCTCGATCAATAATCCACTGGCCGAAAACCTGGGTATAGCTTAATGAACTCATTGTGGGCGGTGAAGACTGGGTACCGTTATTACTGAAAAAACCCGGTGCCGCAGCATGGTATTGGGTGGGTTCATTTTCAGCGGCTTTAAACCCTTTACCCTTCTGGGTGACTACGTGTAAAAACTGGGGTCCCGGCAGCTCTTTTATATTGTTTAATGTCGTTAGCAGGGTGGGGATGTCATGTCCGTCAATGGGACCGATATAGTTAAACCCCAGTTCCTCAAATAGCGTACCGGGAACTATCATGCCTTTCATATGTTCTTCGGCTTTACGGGCTAATTCCCACACAGAAGGCATGGAACCCAGTACTTTTTTGGAGTTGGATTTAACGGTAGAGTAAAACTTGCCGGACAGAACTTTGGCAAAATAATTGGATAAGCCGCCGACATTGGGTGAAATAGACATGTCATTATCATTTAGAATGACCAGTAAATCAGCATCCAGATCGCCGGCGTGATTCAGTGCTTCAAATGCCATACCGGCCGTCATGGCACCATCACCAATGACGGCCACACTTTTATGAGCCTGTTCAGTGGCTTTGGCAGCAATAGCCATACCCAGAGTTGCGCTGATAGAGGTGCTGGAATGTCCAACCCCAAAAGCATCATAGGAGCTTTCGGTACGTTTTGGAAAACCGGATAACCCCCCTTTTTTGCGAATACTGTCCAGCTGGCGTGAACGTCCCGTAAGAATCTTATGTGGATAGGCCTGATGACCCACATCCCAGATAATTTTATCATCCGGGGTGTTAAAAACTTTATGCAGAGCAATGGTTAATTCAACCGTTCCCAGCCCGGAAGACAGATGACCACCGGTTCGATCCAGAGTCTCAAGCAGAAAACCGCGCAGTTCAGAAGCCAGCACGTTCAGTTGTTCATTATCCAGTTCTTTTAAATCTGCTGGAGAATTTATGGTGGCTAATAA
>JALVAL010000454.1 GCA_027011205.1 Gammaproteobacteria bacterium | reverse complement strand
ATAGAATCCACACCAATAAACGACAGCATATCGCTGATTTCCTGGTCAGTATGAGGAATATAAGGCATATTTCAATCTCTATTTTTTAATCAAAAAAAATGACCTTCTATTTTCAAAAGTCATTTTTATATCTGGCTTAAAGCCTGTGAAGCTGAAGCTTAATGTTCTTCAGCTTCCACTAATGCCGTATAATCTTCTGCACTCATCAGATTATCCAGATCATCTGGATTATTGGGTTTTAAACGGAATATCCAGCCCTCATGATAAGCGTTGACATTGATTTGCTCAGGTGCATCTTCCAGCTCTTCATTAACGGCAACCACCTCACCTTCTACAGGACAGTATATATCGGAAGCAGCCTTAACCGATTCAACCACCGCACAATCCTGCTCTGCTTCATAAGACTCATCGACTTCAGGCAGTTCCACAAATACCATATCACCTAATAATCCCTGCGCATGTTCGGTGATCCCAACGGTAATAGTGCCATCTTCTTCCATTCGAACCCATTCATGAGATTTTGTATATTTTAATTCCTGAGGTATATTACTCATTTTTATTCACCTTACTCTGTTACTTGTTTTCAATTTTTTTATTTATCAGCGATAGTTGTAATCTGTACGAGTATTTTACCCTGACGTACAAAAGGCAGTTTTACAATTCTGGCATCCAGTAATTTATTGCGTATTTGCACCTGACATTGCTCGCCTGCAGCCATAGGTATTCTGGCAAAGCCAATAGCTTTCTGCATAGTGGGAGAGAAAGTACCACTGGTTAATTCACCCTCGCCTTCATTGGCGACAATGACTTTCTGATGGGCTCTTAATACCCCTTTGCCATTTAATATTAGACCCACAAACTTGTATTTCAGGCCGCTTGTTTTTTGTTTTTCCAGCGCTTCGCGACCAATAAAGTGTCGCTGTTCATTACTAAAATCTACCGTCCAGCTCAGTCCACTTTCCAGTGGTGACTGAGTTTCATCCATATCACTGCCATACAGATTCATACCGGCCTCCAGACGCAAGGTATCTCTTGCACCCAGACCACAAGGTTTGACCCCACTTGCAGCCAGCCGGTTCCATACTGCTTCTGCCTGTTCATTTGAGCAAACAATTTCATAACCGTCTTCACCGGTATAACCGGTACGAGCGACGAAGCGTTCATTAGCAGCACCCTGATTTATTAACAGAGCATTAAAGGGTTTTAACTGCTTCGCGCCCACTATTTCATCACCCAGAGCTTCAGCTGCTAAAGTCCGTGCATTGGGTCCCTGAACAGCAATCATAGCCAGATCATCACGTTCGGTTAAATCGACTGCGCTAGTACCCAGCTGGCTGCGCATCCAGGCCAGATCTTTAACTCTGGTGGCAGAATTTACAATCACCCGAACCCAGGCCGAATCCATGGCATAAATGATTAAATCATCTATTACACCGCCGTCATTATTGAGCATACAGCTATAGAGTGCTTTACCCGGTTTATCTGAAATCTTTGCCACATCATTAGCCAGCAAACGCGACAGATAAGCCATCACTTCACAACCGCGTAAATCCACAATAGTCATATGACAAACATCAAACATACCGGCATCCCGTCGTACCTGGTGATGTTCTTCAATTTGGGAACCGTAGTGAATCGGCATTTTCCAACCGCCAAAGTCTACCAGTTTTGCTCCCATTTTCTGATGAGCATTAAACAACGGGGTTATTTTTAATTCTGTCTGGGTCATAAAAAACCTTTTAATTATTGTAACTACTTAGTGTCCATCAATAAACGGATACACACTACTTAGGGGACGCTTTAATCTTCCGCATGATAAGAAGAGCGTACCATCGGGCCGGATTTTACCCAGCTGAATCCCAGTTTCTTTGCCAGCTCTTCATACTCTGCAAATAATTCCAGCGATAAATATTCTTTAACCGGCAGATGAAAGCGGGTAGGTCTTAAATATTGTCCCAGGGCAATGCGAGAGACATTATTAGCTCGCAAATCCCTCATAACCTGAATCACTTCTTCCTTTGTTTCACCCAGTCCCAGAATAATGGAGGACTTGGTTTCCACTTTATCCAGTTCACCTGCCTGACGTAATAACTGCAGGGAACGCTCATATTTACTGCCTTTACGAACTTCTTTATATAAAGAAGGAACCGTTTCGATATTATGCCCCCAGATCAGCTGTACTTCTGGCTGGCCACTATAGGGCGCACTTGTCATAGACTTAGTGATTATTTCTACTGCCTGTTCCTGACAGGCTCTGAAATCTGGTGTTAAAAACTCCACCCCGATGGCCGGATTATCCGTTCTTAAGGCCATGTAAGTATCGGCAAAAATTTGTGCTCCGCCATCCGGCAGTTCATCTCGATTAACTGAGGTCAGTACAATAAAATCCAGTCCCATTTCCACTACCGCCTGCGCTATACGCTGCGGCTCAGTAGTATCCACTGCTTCCGGCTGGCCAGTTTTAACGGCACAAAAGCCACAGGCACGGGTACAGGTATCGCCCAGCAGCATAAAGGTAGCGGTACCGCGATTCCAGCATTCATTACGGTTTGGACAGTGGGCTTCTTCGCAAACTGTCACCAGTTTATTACCATGAACACTGGCTGCTGTAGAAGCAAAATGAGTTTTTTCAGTTAAGGCCTGCCGGATATAGGTCGGCATGCGAGTGGCATTGGATCTGTCTGAATGATCAAAAACAGGAACTGCACGATTGGCTCTGGTTACAGAAACAGTCTGTTTTGATATAGAAGAATGCTGACTGGACGGTTGTGAGTCTGTACTCATAGTTTACCCGGTGTTATCACTATTTTAGTATTAGGGAGCATCACTGCTGTTTAAAATTTTAGCCGTAACTATGCGCTGAAATCTTAATTTGTTCAGTCAAGAACTTTAGTTGGCTAATGGCTTTTTACCAGCTAATGGCTTTCGATCAGTTTCTGACTGTAATATGAAAATAATTGCCTTATTCGGAATTATTTTCACCCCTCTGTCCAATTACCTGAGAGCTTAAGCCCCTTCGGTGGATTTTACTAATAAAAAATCTCTCTCCAGAGTCAATGAGGATTGCTATAAACAATTGATATAACAGATATTTCCAAAATTCATGCGGTTCTGAAACCTGAGCGTTTCCGGGTGTGTTGCGCCTTCGGTGGTGATGTTTAACATCACACTCTCCCGTACGAATCGAACATTGAAGGCTAATAATACCGTTTATTTATGGTTTTTTCCATCTTTTGCTAAATATCAGGCTGACTTAAAGGCACTGGCCTGCCGGTAAAAAAACCCTGGGAATAATCAACCCTCATTTTCTTCAGTAGCAATAAGGTTTCTTCATCTTCAACCCACTCAGCAATTGTCCGCAATCCCATAATATGGCCAATCTGGTTAATAGACTCCACCATGGCCCGGTCAATTTCATCGTTTACAATATCTTTAACAAAACTACCGTCAATTTTTAAAAAGTCTACCGGCAAATGCTTTAAATAGCCAAATGAACTCAGACCACTGCCAAAATCATCCAGTGCAAACTGACAGCCCAGTATTTTTAATTCATCCATAAAGTGATTAGCGGTAGACAAGTTTGCAATAGCAATGGTTTCCGTGATCTCCAGACACAGTTCATTAAATTTAATCTTATATATTGCAGCCTGTTCTTTAATATATTCCATAAAACAAACATCCAGAGAATCTCCGGATAGATTAATCCCAACCACTCGATGCTCATAGCCCTTACGAAAAAATTCCCCTCTAGACATGGCCTCAAAAGTTTTCTGAATGACCATCCGGTCAATTTTCGGCATCATATTGTAACGTTCTGCCGCTGGAATAAAAACATCAGGAGAAACCAGTTCCCCCTGGGAATTTTCCATTCTTACCAGTACTTCCCAGTGCATGGATAATTTTTCTTTATCAAACAGAGTAACAACCGGCTGTTTGAACAAAATAAACAGGTCTTCTTTTAAGGCATTATTAATACGCATTACATAGTGCATTTCACTATGTCGTCTGGATAATTCTTCATCCGTCAGCTGATAAACATGGATACGATTTCTACCTCTGTCTTTAGCCGCATAACAGGCCAGATCGGCAGCACTTAATATATCCGATAATTTTTTACTGGTCTTGTTTATTGCCACCACCCCGATACTGACACCTACTTCAAAAACCCGGTTTTCCCACACAAAACGATAATTTTTTATATTTTCTCGAATACTATCGGCCAGTTTTACAGCCTGTTCAAGTTCACAATTTTCCAGCAAAATTCCAAATTCATCACCGCCAAGACGAGCCAGCAGATCCGATTCCCGTACACTATTAGCAAGTTCATTGGATAACTGACGCAGCAGCTCATCTCCAGCCATATGTCCGAAAGTATCATTGACCACCTTAAACTGGTCCAGATCCAGGTAACACAACACGTGCTCATTTTCTTCTTCCCGGGCATCTAATAATAATTCTTTAAGCCGCTGCTCAAAAACCCGGCGATTATAAAGACCTGTTAACTCATCATGAGAAGCCTGATGATGGAGCTGCATACTCATATGGCGTGCTTCACTGACATCCTGAAATACTATGACACCACCGATTACCTGTTCCTGCTGATTTTTCATAGGTGCAACTGATAGCTCAACACTGATTAAGTCACCCTTTTGATGCTTTAAGGTGGTATCTACTTTTTGTTCTACCATCTGCTTATTGCTTAATAATTGCTGTAAGGGATTTTTTATAGTCTTACAATTAGTTTCATCAACCAGCTGAAAAATTTTACAGATTAATTTGCCCCGGGCATCTTCCTTGCTCCAGCCCAGAAGACGTTCAGCAACAGGGTTCATAAAATTGATTTTAGCTTCCGCATCAGTGGTAATAACAGCATCTGTAATAGAGTGCAAAGTTACTTCCGCCAGTTCTTTTTCTTTATACAGCGCCAGTTCAGACTGTTTTGCCCTGGCCAGAGCGCAGTGAACCTCCCGCTGCTGCTGTTCAATAGAATCCAGTGCTTCATTGATAAAGTGAGACAGGAAACCAAATTCATCGGTACTGGAAGAATCAAAACGGATACTGGTATCCCCTCTGGCAAACTGCTGAGCCGAGTCCAGTAATTTCCGAAAAGGCTTATTAAGCATATACTGCAGGATTTTCTGTAATAACAGACCAAAAACAAAAACCAGAGCCCCAATGGACAATAATAGCTCCTTTCGTTCAGCAACGACTGTAGATGTGAGGTCAGGATAATAGGCAATTAGCTGATAAGATTTATTCTGATTATTTTGATGCACTGCAAAAGTCTGATGATAGAAAGCATCATCCGGGTGAATTTTCCCCAACATCAGTTGCCAGTGATCATTTTGCAGCTTAAATGCAGTCAAAGTGTATTGTTTTTTAAGTTGATTAAATTCAGTGTTCAGAATTTTACTAAGGTCTTTTGGTGAATTTTTTTTCGCCAGAATATGCACCAGATTATTAACCAGCAAAATGGTACCGGTCTGATAACGAGTTTGTAATTCCTGTTCTTTAGCCTGCAACAATATAACCGCAATAATCAACCCGATAAGCACCAGTCCACAGAAAACCACCCCGGTGATTTTTGCCGGAAGAACAAATTCATATTTAATATCTGACTGACTGTCTGATTTTTTACGGGCTACCGATTTTTGTATGTTTTCTGCCATTTATTTAAACCCGACCCCTGGGAGCCTGTCCGAGAATAGAAAGCCTGCTGCAGAAAAGCTGATTTTGGTCATATTTTCCTGTCATTTTCATTTAATAGAACAACTATTGACTTCAAATGATAGAAAAATCTGACTCAAAACAGCTTTCCCTCGCTACGACTTCTATTCTCGGACAGGTTCCCTGGTTCAACAGGACTTAATTATTATTGGGTCTGGCCAAATTCGGTAAATCATCATTTAAACCAGTGCCCATCAGTCCCATTGCCCTTTTGATCATTAGCTGTTTCAGAGGCTGAATTTTATCTACCAGATTAAGACCGGTATTACGCAATAGTTTAAGCGGTGTAATATCATTACTGAACAAGCGTTTAAAACCATCCATTGCAGCCAGCATGGCAATATTATCCGCTTTACGTCGTCGCTCAAAACGTCTTAAAGCGGCCAGACCACCAATAGCCCGCCGTTGCGCCAGGGCTCGCTGTATTTCTTCTGCCAGAACCACCGCATCCAGCAACCCCAGGTTGACACCCTGCCCCGCCAGAGGATGAACCGTATGAGCCGCATCACCTATCAAGGCCAGATGCGGCTGCACATAATGACGGGCATGGCGTAAACGCAATGGAAAGCCGCCCCGTTCTGAATTCAGCTCAATACGCCCCAGAGTACTGCCAAAAGTAAACTGCAGTTCCTGATTAAACTGCTGTTCATCCATATTCAGCAAAGCCTGAGCTTTTTCTTCTGTGGTTGACCAGACAATAGAACTGATATTATTCGAACTGGAACTCTGTCCACCCGCCAGAGGTAGAAACGCCAGTGGCCCTTCCGGCATAAACTGCTGCCAGCAGGCATGCTGATGAGTTTCCGAAGTCGTTACATTACAGACTACTGCGGTCTGATGATAAGCCCAGCTGCTTAATGAAATATTCATTTGCTGACGAACCCAGGAATTGGCACCGTCTGCACCCACCAGCAGCTCCGCACTCAGCTGCCGACCATCTTCAGTAC
>JALVAL010000453.1 GCA_027011205.1 Gammaproteobacteria bacterium | reverse complement strand
CACTAGAATCTTACATGCTCTTCTAGCATTACACGTAACATCGCAATATCTTTTCAATAATTCTGTTTATATTTCATTAGTCCATCAGGGGTTTTGCAAAAAAATCAAGTTTTTCTTGCGCAAGAAACCGGTTTCCTGTAGTGTTGTTGCATGAATAGAGAACGGACAACAATTATGGATGTTGCAGAACGGGCAGGAGTGGCAAAGGGAACGGTGTCGCGTGTTCTGAATAACTACCCGGATTTTCAGGTTTCGGAAGAAATACGGGAACGAATCAAAAAGGCTGTAGTCGATTTAAACTATATTCCTCATATTGGTGCAGCATCTCTGGCAGGCAAGAAGACACGTATTATTGCAGTCGTCTGGCCTATCGGCTCGGCTCCTGTAGAACTTGCCTTGATGAAAAGAATCTCTTCGCAATTACAGAAAAATGGCTATATGCCATATATATGTGATATGCCGGATGATTTGCAGGAAGCCACGCAATTAATAGATGATTTAGCACAGCGTGGTGTTGACGGGATGATTATTGCAGGGGATGATTGTGAAATTGTGGCAAATGGTGAGTTTTATAGTCGCTTCAAGGCTGTTGTTGTTGAAACAAGTGTGCCGCTTGATATTACCGGATGTGATCAGGTGGTACGTGATCAGACGACTGCTTTCCGGCAAGCGACAGAACATTTTGCGAGAAGTGGACGACATCATCCTTTATTGGTAATGTCGAGTCAATCGACCTCTAGAAAGGAGAAAATAAGCGTATTCACGGATGCATGTCGTAGTCAGTCGCTGGAACTATTGACAAACGCCTGTGTTACATCTCCGTACGTACCTTGGAAACCTGTTCCTGGCAATGTTGTGGAATTTCTTGATCATCTTTTACAAAACGAAAAGTTTCCTTTTGATGCTGTTCTGTGTGAAACTGATATGATTGCGCTTACGGTGATGTCATGGTTACGTAAGCGTGAATTACATGTGCCGGATGACGTGGCTCTTATAGGGTTCAATAACAGCGATATTACCCCTTTTACTGATCCTCCTTTGGCTTCGATAGATCGAAGAATTGATGAAACATTCAATGCTCTTTGTGAGATGCTTTTTGCCAGATTGGATAATAAGGATCGTCCTGAACAAAAATATGAATTGCCTATGCGATTTATCTGGAGAGAATCAGCCGGCGGAGAACCTCCGGAGGAGGCGAATAGATGATTAATCTGTTTACTACAACTTATGTAAAGATGCTTTTTATTCTTTCACCGTTTTTTGTGATATCTGTGTTTCTTTCAATATCAAGAAATATAAAAGAAAAGGAACGTAAAGTAATTGTATTTAAAGCTACCGGGATCGTATTAGCTCTTGCGGTAATTCTGCTGGTATTCGGCGGGCATGTTCTCGCACTATTTGGTGTGACTCTTGACTCTTTTCGTATAGGTGCGGGAATTATTCTATTTTTGGCAGGTTTAGATCTGGTTCGTGGCCGGAGAATGCTTCCAACAGAAGAGCAGAGCGAAGATATCTCGATAGTGCCTTTGGCTATTCCTGTTATCTTCGGGCCGAGTGTTACAGGTGCATTATTAGTTTTTGCAGCGGAGTACGATATTGTATGGATGCGGTTGACAGTTATTGCGGCAGTTTCCACGGCTGTATTTACTCTGGCCGGACTCTTGTTGATGTCAAATACCATAGAGCGTTTAATGGGTTCTTATATTTTAACAGTGCTAAGTAAAATCAGCGGGCTGATGATTTCATCTTTGGCTGCAGAAATGGTTGCCACTGGTATAAGAAATGCCATAAATTGTTAACAGAACTAAAAAGAGGAATTAA
>JALVAL010000452.1 GCA_027011205.1 Gammaproteobacteria bacterium | reverse complement strand
GATTAGTTTTCATTCGCTGGAAGACCGGCGGGTAAAACTATTTTTCAGACAGATGGTGGAAGGTGACAAATTGCCTCTGGATTTACCGGTTATGGATGAAACGGTTAACCGGAAAATGAAACTGGTGGGTAAACGGATTAAAGCCGGCAAACAGGAACTGGCAGATAATCCCAGAGCCAGAAGTGCTGTTTTAAGAGTAGCTTTAAAACTGTAATCAGATAGTTTATCTGTATATCCTTTACTCTTTTGAGGAACAGAATAAGAATAAGAGTGAGAGAAAGGGTTTTTAAGGGGCAAAAATGAGCGGCAAAATTTTAATTATAATGATTTTGCTGATCATTACTTTTGTTTCAGCTATCAGTGTGGTTTATGTCAAACATTATAACCGCAAGCTATTTGTAGAATTACAGCAACTGGAAAAACAACGAGACGAAATGGAAGTTGAGTGGGGACGTTTGCAGTTAGAGCAAAATACCTGGGCTACTCATGCAAGGATAGAACGAATTGCCAGAGAACGGCTGCAAATGATAACACCGGAAAATAAAGACGTTATTTATATTAAACCCTGAGTATCAGAACTCAGAGTGGTTATAATTTTGTTACCTGGAAGCAATAACTGATACCTGCAAGATTAATAAAACAGCGAATAGTAATGGCCAGAACAAATTTAAAAAATCAGTTAAAAGATAATGGGCAAATACAGGCCTATCGGATTAAATTTGTTTATTTAATTCTGCTGATAGTCGTTGCTTTGCTGGTCTGGCGAGTATTGCAGTTACAGTTTGATAATGAGTTTTTACTGGGGCAGGGAAATGCTCGGGTCTTGCGCCAGCTTGAAGTGACTTCCCATCGGGGCATGATAACCGATCGTAATGGCTATCCGCTGGCCATTAGTACGCCGGTTTCATCCATCTGGGTAAACCCGGGTGAATTTGATATCAGTAATAAAAAAATTACTCAGTTATCCAGATTACTAAAACTTAACAGCCGCTATCTTAAAGCCAAGATTAAGAAACGTGCAAAGAAAGAATTTGTTTATTTAAAGCGTCGTATTAACCCGGATCTGGCACAGCGGATCATGAATCTGGATATTAAAGGGGTTCATATTCAGCGTGAATACCGCCGTTATTATCCAGACGGTGAAATTTTTGGTCATGTACTGGGCTTTACCGATGTGGATGATAATGGTCAGGAAGGTATGGAACTGGCATATAATGACTGGCTGGCCGGAGAGTCCGGTAAAAAAAGAGTCGTTAAAGATCGTCTGGGTCGTATTATTGCTATTGAAGAGCAGATTAAAGCACCCAGTCCCGGTAATGATTTAAAACTGAGTCTGGATCGACGTATTCAGTATCTGGCGTATAAGGCACTGAAAAAAACTGTTCAGAAACATAAGGCAAAGTCCGGTTCTGTGGTGGTGCTGGATATTGCAAGCGGTGAAGTGATTGCGATGGTTAATCAGCCGGGTTTCAATCCTAACCGTCTGCAGGATCGCAAGTCCAGTTTGTATCGCAACCGGGCCATAACTGATTTATTTGAGCCGGGTTCTACCATGAAGCCGATATCTATTGCCGCAGCATTAAACACGGGTCGTTATAGTCCGGGTACCCAGATTGATACCGGTGATGGCTGGTTTATGATTGATGGTAAAACCATTAAAGATTCTCATGCCTACGGTAAAATTGATGTATCGACTGTACTTAAAAAGTCCAGCAATGTCGGGGCTTCTAAAATTGCCCTGAGCCTGCCTAAATCTTTGCTTTGGGATACTTATTACAGCTTTGGATTTGGCAGTGATACGGGAAGCGGTTTCCCCGGTGAATCCAGTGGGCGTCTGGTGCGCCCCAGAAGAGTTTCTAGAATTGAACAGGCAACCTTATCATTTGGCTATGGCATGTCGGTAACTAATCTGCAGCTGGCAAATGCATACAGCACAATTGCCCGGCAGGGGAAAAAACGAGCAGTGACTTTTATTTTACAGGATGATCAAAGCAGTGATACATCGCAAATGGGGGCGGAGCTTGCTTCGACTCAGCGTGTACTGCTGTCTGAACGTTCTTTAAAACAGGTGGCTCTGATGATGCGGGGTGTGGTCAGTGATACAGGCACGGCACCAAAAGCGGCAGTACGTGGATATAAGGTCGCCGGTAAAACCGGAACAGTGAAAAAAACCTCTAAAAAAGGTGGCTATACCAGGAAAAAATACAGTGCTGTATTTGCTGGCTTTGCACCGGCAAGTGATCCAAAACTGGCTATCGTAGTTATGATTGATGAACCGAATAATGGTGTTTATTATGGTGGCCTGGTAGCGGCTCCCGCCTTTTCAACGATTATGTCAGGAGCACTCAGGTTACTCAATATCGATCCGGATGATATCAGTCATCCGGATGTCGCCTCCCAGATTGAACAGAGTCTAGGGAGGCAGGGATGAACGATCATCTGCCCATAATTAGTCAGACGCATTTAAAGACCAGGCGCACTGAACCGGTAAACCATCTACAGACTCTCTTAGATGGTTTTTGTGATCTTAGTGGGGTCAAAAATGCTGGACTAACTTTCAAAGGTTTATCGCTTAATAGTAAGAAAGTACATGAGGATTTTCTGTTCCTGGCCTGTGACGGCGTAGGAAATACCTCACACCATGGGATTGCTTACGCGGGTGAAGCCATTAACAAAGGGGCCAGCTGTATTGCCTGGGAACCTGCCGATGAGTTACAGGAAATGCCGCAAAGCTGTACGGTAGCAGGAAAAAATGATGTGCCACTGATACGGGTAGAGTCATTACTGGAAAAAAGTGGTGAAATAGCCGCTCGCTTTTATCGGCATCCTAGCCGGGAACTGTGCATTATCGGTATAACCGGTACCAATGGTAAAACCTCCTGTACACACTTTATTGCTCAGCTTATCAGGATAATGGAAAAGTCAGTGTCAGAAAATAATACCTGTGCGTTGATTGGAACTCTGGGTAACGGCAGGATTGGAAAACTACAGCAGAGCAGTCATACGACACCGGATGCCGTGACATTGCAGGGTTTAATGGCAGACTATCGGGACCAGCAGGTTAATACGGTTGTTATGGAGGTGTCTTCCCATGCTCTGGCTCAGGGACGGGTAAACGGAATTGAATTCGATGTCGCAGTATTAACGAACCTGTCACGTGATCATCTGGATTTTCATGGTGATATGAAAAGTTATGCCAATGAAAAATTAAAATTATTTTTAAATCCGCAGCTTAAAAATATCCTGTTGAATAAAGATGATGTTTTTTCTGCACAGATCATTAAACAGTTAAAGAAGGCTTCTTCAGTGGGCCGGAAACGGAAAACGCAGCCGACTCTTTTAACATATGCCCGTAAGGATCAAAAGGCTGATTTTTATGCATCAGATGTACGCTTAAATAAAACGGGTATTGAATTTAAGTTACACCGCTCAGGAAATATTTATGCCGTTAAAAGTGTCTTAATTGGTGATTTTAATATCGATAATCTTCTGGCCGCAATTGCTGTTCTTGAGCAGCAGGGTTTTGGGTTGTCAATGATTATTAATGCAATTAAAGAGTTAACTACGGTACCCGGTCGAATGGAAAAAATAGTGCCGCAAACGGGCGCTAAACAGCAGCCATTACTGGTCGTGGATTATGCACATACACCGGATGCGCTGGTAAAGGCTCTGCAGGCAATGCGCGCTCATACCGAGGGAAAACTCTGGTGTGTATTTGGCTGTGGCGGTGACCGCGATCAGGGTAAACGAGCATTGATGGCTGAAGCTGTAGAACAATATGCAGACGAAATTATAGTAACCTCAGATAATCCACGCAGTGAATCGCCAGAGAAAATTATAGAAGATATTTTGAGTGGTTTTAAAGTGCCGCATAAAGTGCGAGTAGAAATAGATCGGAGCAGAGCGATTGAACAGGCTTTAAATCTGCTGGAGAACAATGACGCACTATTAATTGCGGGCAAAGGGCATGAGAATTATCAGGAAATAAAGGGCCAAAAAATAGCTTTTAGTGATAAGAGCTGCATTGAACACTTTTATAAGGCTGACCGTAATGCAGGTACTTCTTTATGAGTGAGCAGATAACGGTTGAAAATAAGCAGCTCAATATGCAATTGTCTCTGTCTCAGGTAGCCGCAGTTCTGGGAGTGGATTTAATTGGCCGAGATTGTGAGTTTTCCAGGGTCAGTATTAATACCAGAACCCTTAAAAAAGGTGACCTGTTTATTGCCATTAAAGGTGATAATTTTGATGCCCATAATTATTTACAGCAGGCAGAAGAACAGGGTGCCTGTGGACTGCTTATCAATCAAAATTATACACCAGATGGTAACGTGGATACTGAGTTGAATATACCCTGTATTAAAGTAGCGGATACCCGTCGTGCCTTTGGTGATATTGCCGCACTATGGAGTTCTGCTTTTAGTTTACCCATAATTGCTATTACCGGGAGTTGTGGTAAGACCACCGTTAAGGAGATGAGTGCCGCTATTTTACATTCGGCCTTCAGCAATGATGAGAATAAAGAAGCTATCCTGGCAACCAGAGGTAATTTGAATAATGATATCGGGGTGCCATTAACCTTGCTGCGGTTAAATAAAGCACATCGTGCTGCAGTGATAGAAATGGGTGCTAATCATATGGGTGAAATCAGACAACTGGTAGACATTGTACAGCCGGATGTGGCTGTTATTACTAATGTGGTTCCTGCACATATAGAAGGTTTTGGTTCTATTGAAGCTATTGCTCAGGCAAAGTCAGAAATATACCGTGGTATTGAACTAGAGGGTACAGCGGTCATTAACGCCGATGATGAGTTTTCAGATTACTGGCGTAATATTTGTGAGCAGCAGAA
This sequence comes from Gammaproteobacteria bacterium, assembly GCA_027011205.1. Taxonomy (GTDB): domain Bacteria; phylum Pseudomonadota; class Gammaproteobacteria; order GRL18; family GRL18; genus JANELJ01. The sequence goes on along the minus strand of JALVAL010000452.1, from coordinate 1,839 downwards.
AAAGCCATTGACAATAGTCAGTTTTGGGCTTGATAAAACAGCGGATATTTATGCTGACTTTAAAAAAACAGAATATGGAACGGATATTAAAATAATTACACCTAAAGGAAATGTGAGCATTAAACTGCATCAATTTGGTCGGCATAATGTCTATAATGCGCTGGCAGCAGCAGCAGTTACTCTGGCTGCCGGTGTATCGTTGCAGGATATCAAGTCCGGGCTGGAAAATTTTACCAATGTTGCTGGTCGGCTGGAACAAAAAAGAGGCTTTCAGGGCAGCACTGTATTTGATGATACCTATAATGCCAATCCTGGTTCAGTAAGGGCGGGTGTTGAGGCCATTCAACAGCTTAAGGGTGAACATGTTGTGGTGTTAGGTGATATGGGTGAGCTGGGAGCTGCGGCACAACAATTACACTATGAGCTGGGAAGGGTTATCCGGAAAATGGGTATCAAACATTTATATACTCTGGGAAGTTTAAGTGAAGCCTGTACAAAAGGTTTCAGGGATACTGCAGGGAATGATGCGACAGCAGAACATTTTACCGACAAAGCTGCTCTGATTGAAGCATTAAAAATGAATTTGAGAATGGAGCATGTGATACTGATAAAAGGTTCCAGAAGTGCCGCTATGGAAGATATTGTTTCTGCGTTAGTAGTAGATGCAGAACAGGAAGGCTGCTTCTCAGATAACAGGGCTTCAGATAATAATAGTAAAAAAGGTACTTGATAATGTTACTGGCTTTAACAGAATATCTGTCTCAGTACTATAGCGCATTTAATGTATTTTCCTATTTAACCATGCGTGCGATTCTGGGAATTCTGACAGCGCTTTCAATAGCCCTGCTGATCGGACCAATGATGATTAAAAAACTCAGTGTCCGTCAGATTGGTCAGACTATCAGAGATGATGGTCCGGAAAGTCATTTCAGTAAAGCCGGTACACCCACTATGGGAGGGGCTTTAATTCTGGTGGCTATTGCTATCAGCACTTTACTCTGGGGTGATTTAAGTAATCGCTATGTCTGGGTGGTGCTCATTGTTACTTTGCTGTTTGGGGTTGTTGGCTGGGTAGATGATTATAAAAAAATTGTACACAAGGATACTCGTGGATTAATAGCCCGTTATAAATATTTCTGGCAGAGTATTATTGGTTTAGGTGCCGCAATTTATCTCTATACGAGTGCTCAGTCACCGCAGGAAACACAATTGCTGATCCCTTTTATGAAAGATGTTTTTATTGATTTAGGACCCTTTTATATTTTACTGACTTATCTGGTTATTGTGGGCAGCAGTAATGCGGTGAATTTAACTGATGGTCTGGACGGCCTGGCCATTATGCCGACGGTAATGGTAGCAGGTGCCTTTGGGGTATTTGCCTATCTGACGGGGCATTATAATTTTTCAGCGTATCTGGGTATTCCTTATATTCAGGGGGTAGGAGAAATAGTTGTTATTTGTGCCGCATTTGTAGGCGCAGGTTTAGGCTTTTTATGGTTTAACACCTACCCTGCACAGGTTTTTATGGGTGATGTAGGTGCTCTGGCATTAGGAGCGGGACTTGGCATTATAGCGGTGGTCGTGCGTCAGGAAATTGTACTGTTTATTATGGGGGGTGTTTTTGTTATGGAAACTGTATCGGTTATTTTACAGGTTGCATCCTATAAATTAACCGGCCGCCGGATTTTTAGAATGGCACCAATTCACCATCACTTTGAATTAAAAGGCTGGCCGGAACCCAGAGTTATTGTTCGTTTCTGGATCGTTACCGTTATTCTGGTACTGATCGGCCTGGCATCATTAAAGATACGCTAAAGAAGTTGATACGATGACAATAAT
>JALVAL010000451.1 GCA_027011205.1 Gammaproteobacteria bacterium | reverse complement strand
CATCATACCCGTACGGTTCTGACCATTTTGCATATTCATACCATTGCCATTCATCATTCCCATATGACCTGGTTGTCCCTGCATCATGCCCATACCACTGTGATTATTCATGTCGGCTAAAACCGTTGCTGATGATGCCAGCGAAATTGTGCTTAATAAAGCGAGTACAGGTAAGCTTACATTTTTTTTCATAATTTTTTCCTTAATAAGATATTGATGATTTTCTCCGTAAACAGTTTGAATTAATTTTTAATAGGAATTGCTAAACTGATGTCCGTCACATAAATATATCCGGCAATATCCTGACCTGTCTGTGCATTTTCATGAATAATTTCTATGCCTCTCTCAAGAAGTTCATCTTTACAGATTAATTCCAGTTTAACTTCATTAATAATCCCTTCGCCCAGCTCTAAGGAATAATTTTGCTCCTTATTGTCTATAGGACGTAATGTGCCATATACATCAACCACTGACAGATTGCAGGGTTTATCGCATAAATGGTTGACCTTCAGTGCATGAATAATATCCGCAATCCGATTTCTATGAATAAAGGCTTTAATTTCTTTCATATTTTGTTCCTCACTTAATTTTTGAATTTTTATCAGCTTTATTCCGAGATTCCATCCACTCATAAATAACCGGTAATAAAATAAGTGTCAGTAGGGTTGAGGTGATCAAACCACCCACCACCACCGTTGCCAGCGGCCGCTGTGTTTCCGCACCCACTCCGCTTGATAGCAGCATGGGAATAAGGCCCAGAATAGCCACACTGGCCGTCATCATTACCGGTCTGAGTCTTAATTCTGTGCCTTTACGCACAGCATCCCTGACGGACAATCCTTTTTCCTGTAGTTCATTTAAAAAACTGATCAGTACAATACCATTTAACATTGCAACACCAAATACAGCAATAAAGCCAATAGCCGAAGGTACTGATAAATACTGACCGGTAATAAACAGGGATACCAGACCGCCTATGGTTGCAAAAGGCACGTTTGCTATAATCAGTGCCGCATATTTAATAGAATTAAAAGCGGTATAGAGCAGTACAAAGATAAAAAACACCGTTAAAGGGACAATTATTGAAAGGCGTTTTAAGGCTCTTTGCTGATTTTCAAATGCACCACCCCACTCTACCCAGTAGCCAGGGGGTAAAGTGATCTGTTTTTTAAGCAGAGCATTAGCATCTTCAACAAAACTATTGACATCTCTACCTCTGACATCCATCTGGATGACAGCATAGCGCTGCAGTTGTTCTCTGCGAATAAAGGAGTAACCTTCAGCCACACTGATATCTGCCACCTTTTTTAAAGGAATAATGGCTCCACTGGCTGTTTTTAAAGGTATATTCTTTATACTCTCTACAGAGCTCTTGGCACTGTCAGATAAACGCAGGGTGATATCGAAACGTCTGACCCCCTGAATCAAGGTGGTTACCGATTCATTGCCAATACCATTTCTGACAATGGTCATGACTTCATCAGAATTCATACCATAACGAGCCAGAGCTGCACGGTTAACCTTGATTTTAATCTGCGGTTTGCCAAGGTTTGCCTCAAGCGCTAAATCACTGACACCGGCCACCTGAGATATGGTGTCCTTAATTTTTTTACTCAGACTGTCCAGCTCCGTTAAGTCCTGACCATAAAGTTTTAATGCCAGAGTCGCACGTACACCGGAGATTAATTCTTCCACCCGCATTTGAATCGGCTGGGTAAAACTGATCACGGAAGTCGGTACCGCCCGTTCAAGCTTTTCTCGCATTTCAACTGCCAGATCGTCCATGGTTTTATTATTACCCCATTGTTCATGCGGTTTAATGTCGGTATAGATCTCCATATAATTAACATCGGCCGTTTCTCCTTTTTCAGCCCGACCAATCATGGCTATAGTGGTATTTACCTCTGGAAATTTATTCAGGATATTTTCTACCTTTTTGGAGATTTCAATCGATTTTTCCAGTGAGGTTGAAGGTATGGAAATAATACGCCACATAATAGAGCCTTCCTGCAACTGCGGCATAAACTCCTTACCCAGCATTGGAAACAGCGCCAGACTCGCCATTAATAAAATAACCGCACTGCTGACCACTTTTCCTTTATTGGCCAGAGACCAGGACAGGGTCGGTATATATATTTTTTTAATAATTCGTACCAGCCAGGTGTCACG
>JALVAL010000450.1 GCA_027011205.1 Gammaproteobacteria bacterium | reverse complement strand
GGTCAGTATTAAAGAACCTGCCATGGCAAAGGTAATATTAAATGCCATGGGTTTAAATAATTTACCTTCCAGACCTGTTAGACTGAATAAAGGCAGAAACACCACAATAATAATTAAAATAGCAAAGGCAACAGGGTTTGCCACATCTCGAGCAGCGGCCAGTACGGCAGCCGTACGATCCACTTTTTCACCCCGCTCCCGGCGTTCTGCCATAATTCTAAAGGCATTTTCTGTCAGTACCACAGCGCCATCCACCATCATACCGATACCAATGGCAAGACCCGCCAGAGACATCAGATTGGCACTGAGACCCAGTTGAGACATCATAATAAAGGCAATCAGCATAGCCAGAGGCAAAGCAGTAATAACAACAAGTGCTGAACGTATTTCACCTAAAAACAGAAACAGTACAATAGCGACTAAAACAGAACCTTCAATTAAAGCATTAACGGCTGTCTGAATGGCTTTATCAACCAGTACAGTCCGGTCATAAACAGGTTTGACCACCACCCCTTCAGGCAATGCAGATTCTACAATGGCCATTTTCTTTTTTACTGCGGTGACTACATTTTTGGCATTTTCACCAATACGAGCCAGGGCCATACCCAGAACAACTTCTTTGCCATCACGGGTTACTGCACCTGAACGAAGCGATGGTCTGGTTGAAATATTGGCCACCTGCTTTAAATAGACCGGGGTGCCGTCTTCAACTTTAACCACAATATTGCCGATATCTGCCTCATTTTCAACCAGTCCCAGCCCGCGTATTAAATATTGTTCTGCCCCCTGATTAATATACTGACCGCCAACCTGGCGATTATTTGCTTCAAGCACTTCAATGACATCGGTAAAGGTTAGATCAAATTCAATCAGTTTCAGAGGTTCAATAACCACCTGATATTGCAGCTCCTGTCCTCCCCAGGACATAACATCATCTACTCCGGGAGCAGTACGCAGCATCAGGCGGATATTCCAGTCCTGTATGGTACGTAAGTCCATATCACTGACTGCATTTTTAAGTTTTTCATCAGCACGTTCAACGGTATACCAGAAAACCTGTCCCAGTCCTGAGGTATTGGGTCCCATTTCCGGTGTACCATAACCTGCAGGTATTCGATCACTGACTTCCTGCAGCCGTTCCATAACCAGACGACGAGCAAAATAGATATCCATGTCATCTTCAAAATAAACAGAGACATAAGACAGACCAAATAGACTGACAGAACGAATTTCTCTGACTCCAGGCAGTCCTGCCATACCGGATTCAACGGGAAATGTCAGCAGCTGTTCAATATCTTCCGCTGCCAGTCCATCAGATTCTGTATAAATATTGACCTGCACCGGAGTAACATCAGGAAATGCATCCATAGAGATACTGGTCACTGAGCGCCAGCCAAGAAAAGCAACCACTGCAAATACAACCAGTACCAGAAATTTATAATGCAGAGAACTTTCTACGAGTTTATTTAACATGATCGTTCTCCTAATCTGAATCGCCAATTTGTGATTTAAGCATAAAAGACTTTAATAAAAACATGCCTCGAATAACGACCTGATCACCTGCTTTTAAACCAGCTTTAATTTCTACCCAGTCACCACGAACGTCACCGGTATCCACAAACTGAGCTTCCAGCTTGCCATTTTTTAACTCAAAAACCACCTCATTTCCCTGTAATAACACCACCGAAGAAACCGGTACAGCCACGACTTTTTTCCCGGACGACACTTGCAGCGCTGTTTTTACAAATTGTCCAGTATGTAATATATCCTGCTTATTATTTACTTCAATTCTAACGGCCAGAGTACGCGTTGTTTCATCTATTTTATGATGAATCTGTATGATCTTACCGGTTACTGTTTTCTTATCCGTAATATAGACAACGGCTGGAGTACCAATATGTATTTCACTGATATTTTCAGGATTTATGCGGGTTTCTACCCATAATATAGATTCATCACTGATTTCCATTAAAACGTCTCCAGCCTGCACTACCTGACCGACAATAAAGTTATCACTGATAATAAGTCCTTTTTGAATACTTAATAAATTAAAGTTCCCAGTTGCACTGGAGGCATTATTTTTTTTCAGCAGGCTAATAACCTGAGATTCTGTCATACCATAAGCCAGCACTTTGGCATAAGCCTGCTGACGAGTTACCTGGGCTTTTATATAACGCTGTTCTGAAACCACCTTACGGCCCAGTGACTTAACTCTTTGCCATTCCCGATCAGCAATAAACAATTCACCTTGTGCCGCAGCCATCTGTACGCTGGACAAACTGATGAGACGTTGTCCGGGTAAGACCTGATCTCCCATTCTGGCATAACGTTGTATGATCTGAGCACTGATACGGGTACTGATCTGGGAACTGCGATAATCATTAATACGGATTTCACCGGGAGCAATAAGCTGAGTAACTAATTGTTCTTTTTTAACTTCTGCAACTTCAATACCCATTTCCTGACGTTGTTTCTGAGTCAGTTCTGAGATATCGATAGATTCCTCACTTTCTTCCTCTGCTATCGCTGTGGTCTGAATCACTGCCAGTAATAGAATTAAAGTAAAGCTGATAAATTTTTGCTGTTTGAATGGTTTCATAAATGTGTCTCTGTATAATTTTTATTACTTATGGCTTAAGTTAAGCCATTGCGTTATGCGGGAAGATGCATTTAACCAGTCGACCCAGGCATTCCAGAACTCCTGTCGTAATTCAATGGCGCTGAGTCGAGTCTCAAGGGTCTGGTTAAGCTGCAAAAAATATTCGGTACTGCTGATTTCACCGGCCTTCCACTGTTTATGGATCAGGCTGAACTGATTGGCCATACTATTCTGTCCCTCTCTTTGCCACTCAAGCCATGTTTCACGCACCAGTTGATAGCGACCGGCATTACTGAGTAATTGTGATTTAAGCTGACGGAACAGATTCTTACTTTCATATTCAGCCTCAATTAATTCTGCATTGGCCACATTTACTTCTGCTTTAAAGGTATTGCGAACATTAAGCGGTATGGACAAATTAAAACCCAGCAGATTATTTGAACCATCACGACCAGCTCTAACCCCGATAACCGGATCTGCATTTTGCTCCAGCCGACGCATTTGAACCTTTGCCATTGCAGATTCAATTTTTGCTGACTGTTCCTGTATTAAAGGATGATTGCTGATAATTTGTTCAATATTATTATCTTTCAAATCAACCTCAGGTAAGCTAAGCGGTAATCCCGGCCATTGACTGATATCTTTACCCATTAGAGTTATTAGAGATTGTCGGGCAGCCATTAATTGACTGGCAATTCTGGACCGTTGCATGGATGCATCAGCAAAAGCCAGTTGAGCCAGTGAGAGTTCTGCCTGATTGACATCACCACTCTGGTAACGCTTTTTTGCAAGGGCCACAAATTCCTGCAGCAGTTCTATACGCAGTTCAATTAAGGCATTCTTATCACTGGCCGTGTGATAGGCAGATAAATCCAGCAGCAAATCAGCGGCTAATGACTGACGCGCAACATTTAAGGATGCTACAGATTGTTTTTTATTAAAGCTGGCCAGCTTTTTTCGACCCCCTCTTTTATCGGACCAGTCTATGGCCTGAGATATACCCACACTGGATGTATCAACATCAGTGTTTTCATAATCTATTTCCAGCTCCGGATTATATAAAGCCTGTGAAGAGGCATGGTATTGAGCCGTTGAAGCGTCCACCCGAGCCTGTTTTGCCTGTAAACCCGGATTGTTTTTTAACAACTCATCAAGCAGTGCGGCCAAGCGGGAAATATCCTGGCTAAAAATCGTCGGGTTTTTCTTAAAACGTTGGCCAATGTCAGAGGCTGACACCGTAGATAATATTGCCCCAACCATCAAAACGGCAATTAATAAAAATTTAAACATAAAATAAAGTCCTGATCTTAAAAGAATAAATATTCACAAATCATTTTATAAACAGTTATCAGGAATATTTTCTAATAACATAATTGGGATTTGTGAACAATAAATTTAAAAGATTTAGACTCTGGGTGGTTTTACTGGGGGCTGGGCATTAATAGAATGCCAGGGAACCTGACGGGAGTTGATATTGGAATAATTATTAAGGAATTGAATATCATTCAAATGAAATGCCACATAAATTAGTTGAACATTAGCAAAACAGTGGCTGTCACAATTTACATTAGTAGAAGTGCTATTATCCGCATCATTGTCCACTAACTGATCATCATATCTCTGATAGTGATTTGAAAACTGATCGGCTGTAATTAGAAATTCAGACCGGTTACTATCACTAAAATTATAAGCACACTCGTCTATAGCCCAGGCGAAATTGCTGAAGACAATATTTAAAACCAATAATTGAATTATTAGTTGACGAATAAACATATACGATTTTCTTCTCTTTGAAAATGGCTATAACTATAAAAAGCCGGAACTTCCGGTACAGATATTTAGTTGCACTATAACGCAACTAAATAAGCCTGGCAATAATTAATTACAAAATTCTAATTCAAGCTCTGAATAATGTTA
>JALVAL010000449.1 GCA_027011205.1 Gammaproteobacteria bacterium | reverse complement strand
TCGCTGGCAAAATCTTTCAGGATTGTGTGGGTTTCATTATCACTTATTAAGGCGGCATAAAGTTCTAAATCTTCATCGGCAAACTGTTGCAGTTCTTTATGTGCCGCTTTAAGTGCTTTTAAATCTTCCCTGAACTTATAGGGTGCGGTTATGGGATTGGTTCGCAGGGCCAGTTCATAGACCAGAACGCCAGTCCCTTTTAGTAACTCCCAGGCAAAATTGGCCAGTCCGGTTAAACCATTCCACAGGCCTTTAGCTGCGGCGGCTTTGTACATTTCATATTGTGCCAGTGCATTACTGCCGGGAAAATCCAGATCGAATAATTTAGCATCTTTGAGTTTCTTTTCTATTACCTGGGCTTCTTTTTGCTCATCTTTAATAATGGCATTGAGTAGTTGTTTGATTGCTTTTTGTTTCTGAGTAATTTCTGTGTCGATATCCGGTTCGTATTCCACCTGATAGATACCGGACTTGACGCCTTTTAAGAGTGTTTTACCGGCATCATCCAGTTGACCGGTTATTTGCTTTGCATCTGGCTGAGTCAGTTTAAAATACGCACCGCTGGCAGGTTCAAGCTGTCCCTGGTCATCCATAAAGGACAGTTTGTGTTCCAGTGCCAGCCAGTGTTGTGTCTCGGTCACTGAAGTTTTTTCTACCGGCAGTGGCGCCAGCGGATGGGGCTCCGGTTTTAGCAGTAAGCGGGCGATATTGCCTTTGAAATTTATTTTTTCTGGGGCCGGGGGTTGCTGCGGGTCAATGGGTTTAAAACGCTGGGCCCATTGATTTTTGATTCCATTGATTATAATTGTGTAATGTCATTCAGTAACTGCTGACTTTCCCGGTCTGCATCTTTTGGCGTTAACCAGGTGTCGGGTCGGCGTCCATTAAAGATTAAATTAGCTACAACTAAAAATAATTTTTTTCCTTCAGAATGTGTTCTGATTAATCGATAAGCAGGTATGAAATTTGGATAATGAGATTTATAGGCCCCCAAAGGTGGATCAATATCACCTTTTTTTAAACGTTTTTGAATATCCCTTAAATCTTTTATAAACTCAGTTTTATAGCCTTCCAGATTGTAGTCTGATTTTTCTATTAACAATATTAATGCATCAATAACCCGTTCAATATAGGGAAAATATTCTTTTTTGGTGAGTAAACTCCCTTTATATGTCAGTGATATTATCCGTGTCATTGTTTTTTCAATTGTCTCTATATTATATTGTTCCAGTATTGGTTTTTCATGTTTGTATAAATTATACATTTCACCATTAGTATAAATATAAAGCAGGGAGCCTAACTTTTCCCGTGAAATTGGCAGTGGCAGATCATGATTTTCAGCCCGTTCCTTTAACCATTTAAGCTGGGTGATCATCCGTCCCTGTGCACTATTGTCGGTTTGTTCAAAATGACTTAAATACCCGTTTAACAACAGGTTACAATATTTAATAATATCCAGTCTCTGTTCTTCGGTATTGACCATGGTTATTCCTTGGGTATCAGTTTGATTTTGGAGGTATCAATAGTTATCTGAGTACCGCCGCCTTTCATTATTTTGCCATAGGTTCCAGTACTGTAGCCATTAGCGCCATCATACCTTAATAATTCTGTGGCTGAGCCAATAGTGGATTTCAGACCAGTGGTTTCTTCGGTAACCTCCATAACATCTATAGTATTGGCCCGGTTAAAACAGGGCAGAGCCAGAGATATAGTGAAATCAGTCAGAAATACAGTATAATGTTTCACTTATAAGTGAGAGTTAGCGAAACATTTTCAATTCTGCTCTAGGAGTCTTGTAAGGAATTTTTATTCTTTCTCCCTTATAGTT
>JALVAL010000448.1 GCA_027011205.1 Gammaproteobacteria bacterium | reverse complement strand
TTGCCAGCGATTACCTGCAGGCCCAACATCCCCTGGAATACACCGAGACCGGTGGGCAGGTATTATTTGATATTTTACTGACCATTGTTACGGCCGGCTTTGGAGCCGCCGCCGGTGCCCGCCATCTGGCCAAACTGAAAAAACTGAAACCGATGATGCAGCAATTAAAGAAATTGTTAAAACGCAGGCGGGCAAAAGGTCAGTTTAAAGGGGTGCAGGATTCGAGGATTGATTCAAAGAATGTATTGAAGTCTGATAAAATGTCGGGTGAGGCTGGGGGGATGAAGAAAAAAACTGGGACACCTAAACCTTCGCTTGCTGAAATTAACCTTGCTAAAGTATCTGGTAAAACTCCGGCCCACATTGCTGCGCGAAATAAAGTTGCTAGAAATTATTTAGAAAATAATGGATTTTCTGAAGGCCAAATTATAGATGCTCTTGGAAGTACAAATAAACTCATAAAAGGTGGTGTAGATCTTGATAAACCTTTAGAAGTTGTAGAATTTCCCCCTCCAGAAGAAATGTATCAATATGTAAAATCCCATGGAAACCCTGGTAATTGGTTTGATCCACTTGGAAAACAAACAGCTGATTCTCTAGGTATAAATGGTGCAACAAGAACACTTAAGGCATTTAAAGTTCCTAAAGGGGATGGTCTCTTAAGTAGAAGTAAGCCTATTATTGATGATTGGACAGTTCCTGGGAAATCCGTACAAACTACTGGCGGTGGAGTTCAGCTTTTTGTTAATAACATAGTAAAAGATGGTGTTCTATAAAATCAATGATTAAGAGACTAAAATGGACGAATATATGAAAAACTTATTTAATGATGTTGTAAATGAGCTTTCGGAGAAAGTTAAAACAAACCCTCAGGATAATACATATAATTTGATTCTCAAACAAATTGAATTTTTACAAGATTGCTTGGTAAATGGAAAAGATATTGTTTCTGAATTAAATGGACGAGAATTGAATTTTAACGTGGTTGCATCAAAAAATCTATCGGGTTCGGAATCTGAACTGCAAAATAAAATTAGTGAAATTGCTGTCCTTATTTCTGCATTATAGTCTTTATTTGGGTAAAAAATGTACTGAGAAATAAGATCACCTGCCGATATATATCAGGTTACCTACCGCCTATGAATCTATGTTACAGGGATCGGGAAAGAGTAAAAAATTACCTGGCGCTGCCCTGTTTTAACCGAGCCAATACTATAGATGTTATGGAAGTCACAGAAGAAACCAGTGGTTTGAAATCTACTATTGGCTCGGCCACAGAATTATTAAGGTATGATGGCGCTAATGGCTACAATACCGGAACTTATGGCAAAATAATGAAAGGCGGCGGCACACAGATAACACTCGATGCCTCTAAAATAAAACTGATCCCAAAGGAATAACCATGGTCGATACCGAAGAACAGAGACTGGATATTATTAAATATTGTAACCTGTTGTTAAACGGGTATTTAAGTCATTTTGAACAAACGGACGATAGAGCACAGGGACGGATGATCACCCAGCTTAAATGGTTAAAGGAACGGGCTGAAAATCATGATCTGCCACTGCCTGTTGCAAAAGAAAAACTGGCATCATTACTTTATATATATACTACGGGTGAAATCTATGCTCTTTATGACTACGAGCAGCCAATACTGGAGCAATACAATAAAGAGACAATTGAAAAAACAATGACACGGATAATATCACTGACATATAAAGGGAGTTTACTCACCAAAAAAGAATATTTTCCCTATATTGTACGAGTTATTGATGCATTAATATTGTTAATAGAGAGATCAGACTTCAATCTGGAAGGCTATAAAACTG
>JALVAL010000447.1 GCA_027011205.1 Gammaproteobacteria bacterium | reverse complement strand
GTTTATAAGTGCTTCTCGTTTTCTGGCTTTTTTTATCAGTCGGGTAATGGCTTTAAATTCCTTACATAAATTATAAACTTTTTTACTTTTTTTATCTTTCCTGGTTTCACGGCGCATTTTACTTTTAATCTGGGATTTTTTTTGTTCCAGAGAAATGATCAGTCTGGCCAGTTTTTCCCGTTTTTTTCTCTGTTTTTTTCTGGAAAGGTCAAAAAAATCATCAACCTGCAGTAATAAGTCTTTAATACTCATATTCGTCACCCAGTTCCTCAATTTCCTTGTCCAACACCCATAATACTGCTGCAACCCTCAACAGTTTTTTACAGATGCTATGTGTAAAACCCAGATCATTGATAAGGGATGCGGCCATAGACGGGTCAATTTTATTGTCTCTGATTAACTTATCAATACCCTGATTTAATTTTTTTTCGTTATCACTGGATTTATCTTTAAGTATTTCCAGTTCGGTCATGATTTCAGCAGAATCGTATTGCGAATCTCTAATCTGCTGGATCCGTCTCAGGATAATAACAATTTCACGACGCAGTTTATTATATTCATTTATCATGTAATTGTTTTTAGTTTTTATAAAATAATTTAGATTTTTCTGTAATTCCCGGACGTCCTTCACCATCTCAATAATATTTCGTGCGGTCAGTTTCAGTTCATAAACCTTATTATTACCCTCTTCATCCATATAAGCCTGAGATTGAGAGGAATATCGAATAATTTCACTGTAAATATTTTTTATTTCCTCCTGATAAATACGATTGATATCAATTTTAATAGGCGCTGTGGCCAGTTCCACCACTTGCGGAATATCCTTTTCAGAAAAAATTTCACGGCGATGCAAATTCATGGCATGAACCAGAGCTTCCAGCGATTTGTCATATAAATGAATGGTTTCCTTGCGCAATGCTTCCATAGCAGAGGCGGGGATTTCCATAACCTCATTGGTCAGATATTTAACCTGACCCCGCCCTTTTTCTCTGGCACAGAACAGAGTTTGCAGAAATGCCACCAGTTGTTTAATAAAGGGGGTCACCAGCAGTACCCCCAGAACATTAAAAATGGTATGAAACAGAGCCAGTTTCATGGCCGTATCTGTCGGTGCAATGGATAACACAGGAGCCAGAAAGTCCACCAGTGATTTTAATTGATAAATAAATATTACTGCTACCAGACCAGTAATGATATTAAATATAAAATGTGCAACAGCCAGACGTTTACCATTTTTATTTGAAGCCAGAGAACCCAGAATAGCAGTAACTGTAGTACCTACATTCGATCCTATAGCCAGACCCAGAGCATTGACATAATCAATCTGGCCGCTGGCCAGTGCAGTAATGATAATAGCCATGGTTGCACTGCTGGATTGAATAATTACTGTAGCAGCCGCGCCCAGTAATAGATAAACAAGTACACCCAGATAGCCTGCCATGGCATATTCTGCCAGGTTTATCCCCTCTTTAAGGGTATCAAAACCTTCTTTCATATAGGCAATACCCAGAAAAATAAAACCCAGCCCAATAAGAATGCTGCCCAGACCTTTATAGGTATTATGTTTAGAGAAATTAAAGATGACTCCAAATATCAGCATGGGCATGGCGTATTGAGCAATTTTGATTTTCAGGCCAAAGGAAGATACCAGCCAGGCTGTCGCTGTAGTCCCAATATTTGAACCAAAAACAATTCCAACCGCCTGTGTCAGACCAATCAGCTCAGCGGATAAAAAAGAAATAATTATCACTGAGATCAAAGAAGAGCTTTGTATAATTGCCGTTGATACAAAGCCGACACCGATGGCCCTGGGTGTGGTATTGGTAAATTTTTCCAGAAAGGATTCAAGCATACCGCCGCTGAATAATTTAAAGCCATTTTCCATATAATGCATACCAATCAGGAAAATAGCGATACCGGATATAATTGTTTTAGCTTCTACAGAAGAAACTACAAACCATGCAAAAATCAGAAATAACAGCGGTGCAATAAGGCGTTTTAACATAATATTTATCCAGAAAAAACAATTGAGGTCTGCAGCTTAAAGATTATGCAATAAACGCTATTTATTCAACCTGTATCCAAATGTGTTACGTCTCCCTGAATTGCAATCTCTTAATCCCCCCCTGAAACAATGCAATTTCAGGATGGACACTAAATAGACATTTTCAACCTGGGACAGGCCAGAATCTCATGGCGGGTTTTGTGATAGAGCCTGATTGCCTGAAACAGACAATAAGCCAGCCAGCTAAAATTCAGTAACATAAAAAAGGCTGACAGCACGGTTAATTGAGGGAAAAATACACTGACTAATATAAAGGCATAAGAAAGCAGGAATAACATAAACTGTATCCAGGAATTCTGACTGCTGATCACCTGTTTCATATTAGGTACCAGACTCAGTGCATCAGGTCGGGATAAAGAGAGTTTCTGCAAATGTAAGAATATCAGGAAAGCAGGAATTTTATGCAGCATACCGGTGATTGCGGATACTGCCAGACCATAAATTAACACGCTAGCAATTAGAAAATAAAACGTCTGCTGTGATAGATATTTGCCCAGCCACCAGATAATAATACTGAACAGTAAAGATACCAGGGACAGTCTGAAAAAATAAATCGTAACATCTGCTATTTTACGTTTACGTTGTTCAATAAGTCTCAATGTATAAACAACAAAGATAAATAATTCAAGCGACAACAGTACGTCCAGAGTTTTAATATACTCTCCCTGATACAGGCTTAAACTTATCAGGGTAATTAATATCGCCAGTGACAGCATTTTAAGGTAATTTCTGGAAAATTCAGGTGTGACATAAAACATAGGGATCACCTGCGAACTGATCGCCATAATAATTAACACTATCCAGCCCGCTAATCCCCAAAGAGCATGAAAGTCCGTATAATTTCGAAAGGCAATTTCCAAAGACGGTGCGGAATAGGCCAGCAGCATATACAGACCAATGCCCAAAGTAACCATTAATACCAGATACAAAATTCTTAACAGAAAAACAATTAACTGATTCTGCAGACGGGCTATCAATAAGGGCAGCAGAGAACCCGCAAACAGGCTTAAGCCGATGCTTAAAAAAAACAGTGCCAGGATAAAAAAAATACGGCTATGACTTAAAAAACCAGCCGTCAGCGTCAGGACTCCCAGACTGATCATGATATGTATAGAGGGTGCCAGTTTTTTACTACCCGGAATCAATTGACCGGTCATCACCGGTATAAACTGATATAAAGCTCCAAACATAACCATTAATATAAAACCAATGGTCAATAAATGGGTCAGAGCAAGATTAATAACATTCCAGCGTGTCACCCAGATATCCGCACCAGAATATAACATTAATACCGAGGCCAGGATCCCAAACAGAGGTGCACTCAGAAAAAAGCGCAACGGAATAAATATGGGTGGGATAGTTTCCAGCGAGAGTCCGCGAATATTCATCAGTAATTCATCTATTCATTAGCTATAAATATTTTGCAGACAGAACATCAGTGGCTACTACTGACATCAGTTTGAATTATGTGGCTACCAAATTGAGTGTCACAATAGGCAGCAGAAACCGGATCAGACTTATTCCAGATAATAATTTCCCACCGCCCTGATGGATCATTGCTCATAGAGACAACATATCCGTTTTCGTGCAGCAGTTGAATTAAAGGCAGCGGCTGTTTTCGGTGCAGCATTCTAAGATATGCTCCCGCCGGTAGTTTTCTGAGCTGTTTAAGCGCCTCTTCAAAAGGCTGCGGCGGTTCCAGCTCACTGACATCGAGAATAATTTCTCTGGCCATTACCTGTCCATCAAATCTGAAGCATACGCTCAATAATATCAGCAACATTAGTTAAAGACTGATCCGTCATAGGATACAGGATCTGCTCTTCTTTCATATTGTGCTGTTGCATTGTGATCATTAATGTTTCTGTTAGAGCCAGAAACTGATCCATATCTTTACTATCACCGGCTTTATTAATTTCATTAACCAGCGCCCGTATCTGTTCATGTTCCATGCGCATCATCCGGGTGGGTCCACCACTCATACCGGTAGCCTGTTCAAATTCTGGAAACAGGATCTGCTCTTCTCTGCAAAAATGATTTTCCAGCTCATCAGTAAATTCCCGCCATTGCTGTAAAGCGCTATCCCAGTTCCCGTCTGCAACGGATTTTTCTGCCTGAGCAAATAGATCATCACATTCTTTATGGTGTGCGGCCATAAAGGCATTAATAGATGAAGATAACAATATAAACTCTCTATAAAATTAACGTAAAATAAAATTAACGTAAAATAAAATTAAAGCTTAATTCTACTGTGAGAGGAAAATACTGCCTTAACCCATATCAAGGATTTTACCTTGACTGGATTTAATCTGGTGCGAATTACCACGAAAAATGACCCGATTCTGTTTCTTTTCCAGCTGGTATTCATACATGGGATCATAGTAGGAGGTCAGTAATGATTCAATCCATAATTTATGCAGTACTAGCGTACCATTTTCACGCTGTTCATTCAGAGCGCTGGCCATCAATTTTCGGATCCCCTGATAACGTTCACCCCCCAGACGTTTTTTAACCCGTTCCAGACTGTCCAGCAGATAATTAGAAAACTGCTCAAATGCAGCCTGCTCCAGATGCTGTTCAGAGCCATTGTTTTCCTGGTCATTGTTGATCCGGACATAGTTCTGATAATAGTCCAGCAGATCAATTACATAATCTTTAAGGATGATATTAACTCGATAGTCCAGTGGCTCTTCGAGCATAACCAGTGGCGATTGAGACATTTTATCCATCAATGACTGAGGGATACATAAACTGCCGATCATCCGGCTTTCATCTTCCAGCCAGAAATGTTCTACACTCTGTTCACGCAGGCGCATTAAAATAATGGCCAGAGTATTTTCAAAATTGATCTGCGTAGGCTGCCCATCTGGAAAACGTCCGAAGCTGGAGCCCCTGTGCCTGGCCAGACCTTCCAGATCAATACTGTGAGTGAGATCTTTTAAAAGCCAGGTTTTACCGGTACCGGTTTTACCCCCCAGGACCACAAAACGAGACTGCGTCACAGCCTGTTCAAGTTCATCAATTAGAACCCTGCGCATGGCTTTATAACCACCATTAACCAGTGCTAATTTAACGCCCTGTTCTGTTAGCCATCGTTGACTGGTTCTGGATCGTAAACCACCTCGAAAACAATACAGATAGCCATCAGGATGCTGTTGGGCAAAATCTCTCCAGCGAGCAATACGTTGTGCTTTGATGTCACCACTGACCAGTTTGTTAGCAAGTTTAACCGCAGCATCCTGACCGTGTTGCTTATAGCAAATACCTACCTCATGGCGCTCCTGATCATCCATTAACGGCACATTAATGGTATTAGGAAATGCCCCCTGTTCAAATTCAACCGGTGCTCTGACATCCATCAAAGGAGTATTGTTTAAAAACAGGGAACGGATCAGTTCTCTGTCAATTGCATTTGCCATACATTAACCTGTCAGTGAAATTAAAGAAATTGACCTGATTAGAAGGTATTTAAAGAGGTGATGCACCCCTGGTAAGTCGAGCTGATTTTAACAATACTCTAAATATTTTTCCATAATCCTGAACTGTTATTTATATTTATTGGAAGTAAAACCAGCCCCCCGCCTTAAAAGACGAGGCTTTTGGGAAATAGTTGTCACCTTTACTATCCTCGACCTTAAGACCGAGACCTTAAAAGGTACTTTGGGTAAAAAATATCACCGTCATGGCAAAAATCAGGTAATAGATGAAAGATCAGCAATCTCTATTTTATAATAGTGCTATGATTTATATCCTGCCACTCAATACCGGCTGTACGACATAGCTGCAGAGTTTCCAGCAGAGCCTGACGGATTTGAGCATCCTCGGGTGCTTTACAATGTGCCATACCACGATAATCAATGGTTTTATTACAGGGTTCCATTGCTCTGGATTTAACACCATTGGCCGATAAAATTTGTTTTTGATAGTAATTTGACCACCCCATCAAACTGGCTGTGGTATTAACGGTAGGGAATAAATTACAGTCGACCAGAGTCCCTGTAGTCGCAAAAGCAGTTACCACTTTGATTTGGGAAATTTCTGACGGCCTGGATGTATCAGCAGGTTTCTCAGACGCCGTATGAACTGGGTCATCTGTTGGTACTGATAAACTGGAACTTGTTGCAGAGGACGAATCACCAGAGCCAGAATTATTGCTGTCAGTGTCTGTATTGAAATTTGGCGGTTGGGTATTTTCTGACCCGGTGCTGGTAGTGGGATCGGTCTGCACTGGTGCCTTATCGCTGTTTTGAACGATAACGACATAAAGTCCGGTAACTGCTGTGATTACTGCTGCCAGACCAGTAAGAATTCCAGGAATACTCGACCAGAATCCGGTTATTTTCTCAGTCATGCAAAACTCCCATTTTTATTTTTATAGTCATTAACCTGGAAAAACCAGTTGCCACCCACTGATTTTTCCAGAATTAAGCATCTATGTCAGCAGATTATATTCGACCGTTATAGATAAAGAAACGAAATAAAAACAATAAACACAGCTAATTAGTGTGCATCAATAAACGGATGCACACTAATTAGTTTTTGCTTTGCATAAAAAAAGCCCATTAAAAATGGGCTTTCAGGCTTTAAACTTAAACACAAAAATATCAGTTCTAAATCTTGCAGTGCATTTCTAATAGCTTCCTGCCAAATAGTTGCGCCTTATTTTTATCGCTGATCCAGTCTGTATATATA
>JALVAL010000446.1 GCA_027011205.1 Gammaproteobacteria bacterium | reverse complement strand
GAGTGTGATACCCGGTTGCATTTCACCTTTGAATCTAACCAAAACAGACTCAGGCATAGTAAGCGGCATAGAACCTGTAACTGCTGCAAACGCAACGATACCGGAACCACCGGGGAAAGAGATACCGATAGGGAAACGTGTATGAGAATCCGCACCGGTACCAACAGTATCTGGAAGAACCATTCTATTTAACCATGAGTGAATAACACCATCTCCCGGACGAAGTGCAACACCGGAACGGTTTGCAATGAAGTCTGGAAGCGTGTGGTGCATCTGTACATCAGAAGGTTTTGGATATGCCGCAGTGTGACAGAAAGACTGAAGTACAAGATCAGCATTGAAACCAAGTGCCGCAAGCTCTTTGATCTCATCTCTTGTCATTGGACCAGTTGTATCTTGAGAGCCGACTGTGCTCATTTCAGGCTCTACATACATACCGGGACGAACACCTTCTAATCCAGAAGCTTTTCCTACCATTTTTTGTGCAAGCGTATAGCCTTTACCTGTATCTTCCGGCTGATCTGCAGTTAAGAAGATGTCAGTTGAACCCATTCCAAGAACAGAACGCGCTTTTGAAGTCAGTCCACGACCGATGATTAACGGAATACGTCCACCTGCACGTACTTCATCAGTAATAGTATTTGGACGAAGCTTAAATGTAGCAATACACTCACCGTTTTTGTGTGCTTCACCTTTATATGGATAGATGTCGATTACATCACCTGTCTCCATTTGTGTAACATCAAGCTCTAGCGGAAGAGCACCTGAATCTTCTGCTGTTGCAAAGAAGATAGGAGCGATAATACCGCCAAGAATAACACCACCGGTACGTTTGTTAGGAACACCTGGAATATCTTCACCCATGTGCCATTGTACAGAGTTGATACCGGATTTTCTTGATGAACCGGTTCCTACAACATCACCGACATAAGCAACAGGATGCCCAAGCTCTTTAAGTCTGTTAATAGTTCCGATAGGGTCATCCATTTTTGCTGCAAGCATAGAGTTTGCATGCAATGGAATATCTGAACGCGTAAATGCTTCCGATGCAGGAGAGAGATCATCCGTATTTGTCTCACCGGGAACTTTAAAAACCGTTACGGTAATTTTTTCAGGAAGTTCCGGTTTGTTTAAGAACCAGTCTGCTTTTGCCCATGAAGCAAGTACTTCGCTCGCAGCAGTAACACCTTTTTTATGTAACTCTTCTACATCATTGAATGCATCATAAACGAGAAGTGTATTTGAGAGCGCTTCAATAGCAGCAGCAACTACTTTTATATTTTTAGATGTTAAACTGTTTACAAGCGGCTTCACATTGTAACCACCAAGCATCATGCCAAGCATTCTTACCGCTTCTTCCGGAGAAATAGCAGCTACGTGATGCTCTTCTGACGCTACTTCATTTAAAAAAGCAGCCTTAACATATGCAGCATCATCCACACCCGGAGATACACGATTTTCTAGAAGTTCTAACATCTCTTCTACAAATTCACCTGTTTTAATAAACTCGATAACTTCTACAGTCTGTTCTGCAGTAAGTGGTAGTGGAGGAACACCTAGTGCTTCTCTTTCAGCTACGTGAGCTGCGTATTCTTCTCTAAATCCCATAATCATTCCTGTTTGGTTAAATTTGGGATATTATAGCTAAAGATAAGCAATCATTTTCAACCGTGTTACCATTAGAAACAAATAATTTTACTTTCTAGAAATTGTGTATAAAATAGTAACAGTTAAATATTTCGCTTCCGTAGCTCCTCTTGAATAACTTTACTCTCTTTACCTCTATAGTTGTCTTTTAGCCATAAGAGATATGCATCAGGAAGGTCGCTATAGAGCATGCCTTTATA
>JALVAL010000445.1 GCA_027011205.1 Gammaproteobacteria bacterium | reverse complement strand
AAATACTGATAGCCTGATAAACTATTAGAGGCGGTTTAACTTTCAGCTTGACATCTAAAAGTTAAACCGCCTCTACTCAAAAATTTGACCATCGTTATTTTAGCAGCATAAAGCGCCAAGATGATGGTGGCTCAACTTTTATCATTTCTAAAGTTTTTATTATAACAGAAAACTGAAATCAGCCGGAAAGGAATAATGTTTGAAGTTGATTTAATTGGGCATCAGTTTTATATTCTGGCGGCTCTGTATTTTATTATAGAAGCAGCGGGCATTTATTTTGCCTTTCATGCGGTTTTAAATTCCCGAACCTCGCAGGCGGCCATTGCCTGGGCCATCACTCTGGTGACGATACCGGTTCTGGTACTACCTCTTTACTGGATGTTTGGCAGTAGTCATTTTTATGATTATCTGGAAAAATTTCATGAAGCCACACAGGAGCATCTGGAAATAGCCAAAAATGCACTGTTTCAGATGGAGCCTTATCATGTAAAAGATATGCAGGCTCTGGAGGATGTCAGCAAAACAATTAAGCATCTTAATCTTATCCCTTTTACCTCACAGAATTCGGCAAAATTATTAATTAATGGTCAGAAAACGTATCGGGCAATGCTGCAGGCCATTGAAGAAGCACAGGATTATGTGTTATTACAGTTTTATATTATTCACAATGATCATGTGGGTGAAACTTTTCGGAAATTATTAAGCCATAAAATACAGCAGGGTGTGCGGGTTTATTTTTTATATGATGAAGTTGGCTCACATCGGCTGTCGTATAATTACATAAAAGAGCTCAGACAGGCCGGTGCTCAGGTGAGCAGTTTTAATGGTCATAAAGGATTGCGAAAATATCTTCATATAAACTTTCGCAATCATAGAAAAATTTTAGTAGTGGATGGTTTAAAAGCCTTTGTTGGAGGTCTTAATCTGGGACGGGAATATCTTGGCGAAGATGAATCCATGGGGTTCTGGCGGGATACTCATGTGATGCTTGAAGGGCCATCTGTTCAGACCACCCAGGTTGCATTTGTCAAAGACTGGTACTGGAGTGTTGGTGAAGTACCACAGCTGAACTGGTCTGTACAGGTGGTAGAGCATAATACCGGACAGAATATTATGGTATTGCATACCGGGCCGGCAGATATAAAACCGGTCTGCTCATTATTTTTCTGCACTTTAATTAATCATGCTAAGGATCGGCTGTGGATTGCAACACCCTATTTTGTACCGGATGTAGAAATTATTCAGGCACTAAAAAATGCTGCCTTAAGAGGGGTGGACGTACGTTTGATCCTGCCGGCAAAATACGATCGTTTTTACGTCTATATGACTTCTTATGCTTATTATAAGGAATTGCAGGGCTATAATATTAAAATTTACCGTTATACCAGGGGCTTTTGTCATCAGAAGGTCATTCTGGTAGATAATGAGCTGGCAGGTGTCGGTACTGTCAATCTGGATAATCGCTCAATTTATCTGAATTTTGAAGTGGCGGCTTATGTAGCAGATAAAGACTTTGTCCATGAAGTCAGCACCATGCTGGAAGAAGATATGTCCAGCAGTTATATTGAAGCGCTTGAAAGCATAGACAGCAAACCGTTCTGGTTTCGTGTCGGCAGTCGTATATTTTATTTATTTTCCCCCATTCTGTAACTAACCCAGGATTTTACCCAGCACCTCGTAAGGCCTCATCCATAAGGTCGAGGACAGCAGAGGTGACAACTATTTCCCAAAAGCCTGGTTTTTTAAGGCAAGGTGCTGGGTTTACAGTGGTGCGGCATCTTTTAAAGATTTAAAATAGTTTTCCGGGGGAAAGGAGTCAAGAATAACATCGACAGCCTTATGGAGTAATTTTCTGTTTTCATCTTCAGAGTTGTCGCGATCAATGCTGGTGGGTACGGAACCGCGCCAGATCAGTCGATTACCATCGCTGGAAATCAAATCAACAATAAAGGTGGCTTCAGAAAAGATATGGCTGGTATTGGCAATACCCTTGCCGGTTCCGTATTCATCGTCCCATGTCAGTCCCAGATTGTAACCATACAGTTTATTCAGCTGCCCGACAGAAATACCTTTTTTACCGACAAAATAATAATTAACCAGAAAATCAGGTACAGCATAACGTTCCTTACGGATTTTTTTAGATGCCATGGTGTTTTCAATGGCCAGGGTAGCACCCTGACTATGAATAAACTGATAATCGGGATTGTTTTTAACGGCTGCCGGGGCAGGCATAAAATTATATTTTTGCATACTTTCAAAGTTCTGGGCATAATCGTATTTCACACGCCCGCCAATGAGGCTGCTGACGGTAGTTACTGATGAAGAACAGGCGCTTAACAACAGACCAAGTAGTAATAAAAGAGCAATAACGGAGTGTTTTCTGTAATAAAAAGTCTTATAAATCATGGAAATCCCTAACAATAAAGTCATTGCCGGCATAATAGCCGTATCTGATTCGTTATAATTTATTTATTATAAGAAAAAAAATATATGAAAAATACTATCAAAAGCATTAATCCTGCAAATGGTGATTGAAATGACAGAAATCCAGCAACCGACCTGTAAAATTATAACCGAGGCCGATTATACCGGTATAGAAATAATCGAACTGGATACCGGGCAGTTGACTGAAACGGTTAAGGATTATCAGCAGGCTATGCAGATAGCCGGTAAAATAGCTGAAGAAAAACTGGAAGATTTTATGTTATTGTCCTGGTATGACCGGGATCGGGACTTTGAATCACCCCAGCATTCCAGTGAATGTCATGCGGATTCTGCTATTCCCGGTTATGTGGATTATGGTATTTATCATGGTGCAAAATTAAAAGTCGATTTTAATCAGGGGCAATATGTCTTTTTTTATCGCGACTTTGATGAATAACTACAAACAAGTAACTGCTTACAAAATAAAAGGAAAAATCAGTGCGCTGGCAAGGTAATCGACGAAGTCAAAATGTAGAAGATCGACGCGGGCAGCGGGTGTCTGGAATGGGATCCGTCAGGGGCGGTGGTCTGCTCAGATTATTACCTATGGTTTATCGGCTGCTGGGATTTAAAGGGACCGCCATTGCGGTAGTGGGTGTGGTCGCCTATGGTCTTTTTAGCGGTAATCTGGGGCAGATCCTCGGCGGCGGTTCTTTTCAGGAAAACCAGCCGCAGGTATCCAGTCAGCCGGTTAAACAAAGTGCACAGGAAAAAGAAATGGTAGCGTTTATCTCCACTGTGTTGGCAGATACTGAAGACACATGGAAGGTTCTATTTAAGCAATACGGCAAAACGTATCAGGAACCGGCACTGGTTTTATATCGTAATAAGGTCCGTTCCGGCTGTGGTTATGGTACTGCTCAGATGGGACCCTTTTACTGCCCAGTGGATAAAAAAGTATATATTGATCTGAGTTTTTATGATGAATTAAAAAATCGTTATAAGGCACCGGGCGATTTTGCTCAGGCCTATGTTGTTGCGCATGAGATCGGACATCATGTTCAGAATTTACTGGGTACCTCCACTAAGGTTCATGACGCACAACAGAAACTGAGTAAAGTAAAGGCAAACCAGCTTTCCGTCAGGCTTGAGCTGCAGGCGGATTGTTATGCCGGTATCTGGGCTAATCATGCCAATCGAAGCAGACAGATACTGGAATCAGGTGATATAGAAGAAGGTCTTAAGGCTGCCAGTGCCATTGGTGATGATCAACTGCAAAAACAGTCTCAGGGCTATGTAAATCCGGATTCTTTTACCCATGGCAGTTCAAAGCAGAGAGTTAAATGGTTTAGTACCGGCCTGAACAAAGGCGGACTGAAGGAGTGTAATACTTTTAAGGCAAAGTCACTTTAAACCTGGAAAATTCAGTATCTTCAATAAGGTATATTATGGACTATATGTCTCAGGCATTGTTTATTTACGATGAACACTCAGAACAATATATTGATGAAATAAAAAATAATCGCTATGGCAGTAATATTCTGGCTGTAGAACAGGCTGTATTTCTGTCTGATCCTCTTGAGTATATAGAGTTTTCAGTTCATTTTGTGGTCTGTGGTGCACTGGAAACCATTGATAAAGTCCTTGAATATGCCTGTGCTCAAAGTGCTAATGGGCAAATGTGCAGCCTCGGATTTATACCCTTAGCGGAGCAAAGGATCCTGCGTCATGCGTACCAGTTGTCCTATGATCTGGAAGAGAATATTGAAATTGCTTTAAGAAATGATGTGCATTCGGTTAATTTACAGTCCTGTAATAATAAAATATATCAATTTAAAGCGGTAATTGGTGAGATCCCCCTGCTGGAAGCATGGCATTCAAATATCAGCCTGCTTGCTTTTGTTCAAAATATCTTTCTGGGTTTAAAACAGTTTTTTAAATTGTCGAAACATAAAATCAGTATAGAAACCCATCATGGAAAAAAAATAAACAGTGTTGCCAATGGTGTATTCGTAGTAAATCAGAATCGCGGCAGTCATCTGACTCAGGCAATACAGCAAAAAAGTTCAATGCGATCTGAAATGTTGTCTCTAATGGTTATATCACCATTTTCAGCCATCGAATATATTATGTTTATGTTCACACTGATCTTCCATATTACTAAGGATAATCAATTACCCCATGCAGTAGCCAATGTTCAAAGCAGTGAAATAAAGCTGGATTGTGAAACCCTCGGCAATGAGCTTATGGAAGCAAAACTGGATGGAATTAATTCAACTTCTTTTCCACTGCAGTTTAAAGTGCTTAACAAGGCCGTAAAAATTAATGCAGCAGATAAATTCTGGGAACTTAATCCTGCCGTTACTGCAGAAAAAGAAGTGATTCGTATTGATAACCTGCCCGATGAAAAAGAGTCGGGAAAATATTATCAACAAAAAATACCTTTTTTTTCAGTGGCATCAGAAGAACGTTTTAAAGAATTATTTTTGCAGTTACGTGAAGATGCTCATAGTAATTCTCTGTATGTCGTTTTAATACTGTTAAGTACTCTATTAGCCAGCTTGGGATTGTATGCAGACAGTTCTGCAGTGGTTATTGGTGCGATGCTGCTGGCACCTCTGATGTCTCCCATTATATCCTGTTCTATGGGGTTGCTCAGAGGTGAGGATCGATTATTTTATCAGTCTGTAAAAAAACTTGCCCTGGGTATCAGTCTGGCTTTGCTGGCTTCTTTTTTACTGACTTTGTTCATGCCGCAGATGGATTTAAGTGCTGAAATCAGAGCCAGAATTCATCCCAGTTTAATTGATCTGGCAATTGCGATATTTTCTGGAGTCGCTGCGGCATATACCAAAGCGCATAAAGAATTATTAAGCAGTCTGGCTGGTGTAGCTATTGCAGTAGCGCTGGTACCACCATTAGCCTGTGCAGGAATTGGGATTGGGCGGGGTGAATATTATGTCTTTGAAGGCGCAATATTATTATTTGTCACCAATCTGGTGAGTATTATGCTTGCCGCTACTATTACCTTTCAGTTTCTGGGATTTTCCAGTACTGTAAAAAGAAAAAAAAGTATGTCAGTAGTGGTGGTCACTTTATTAATTTTATCTTACCCGCTTTACAGAACTTATAATGACAGCCTGCAGCGATACCACCTGACACAGGCACTGGCTAATGAACAGGTTACAATAAATAACAAAAATGTTTTAATTGAAGGCGCTACCATTGATTATAAGAATAGCCGGCGAATTATAAATATTACTATTGTGTTAAGAGAAAGCCTGAAGTATCAGGATTTACAATTGCTCAGGCAAAAGATAAAACAGCGTTTTGGCAGTAAGGATCAGTTAAGAATAACAATAAAATATCTTTTATAAAAAGTAGCTACTCAGCAATATTTAAACGTCTTACAGGTAGCTAAGTGAGTAGTAACTTACGTTTTATTTTTCTTGCGACCTGTTTTTATCCTTGCCCCTGGAAGGGATATTAATATTGTTTAAATTGGGGTCTTTAAGAAATTCAGTAGCGCCCCAGTTTGCCTGTAAAACCAGGCCGTTGTCTACCAGCTGGTATATGGTTACGCCGGGGACTAATGACACGGCTTTATTGGCCGTGGCTCCTGTGCCCGCCAGTTTTACCGTGGCGTCACCTGAGGCACTGAGCTGTAAACCAATATTGGTAAACTGATCAAAAACAGTTTCATTATCAAAAATAATAATACCGTGCATGGATTTATAACCTATACCAGGGCCTGTACCGGCTCTTACGGCATTCATAAAGACCGGTGTACTGGTTTTATTATCATAAACAACGCCCAGACCATTACCAGCCACATACATAATAAGGTTGACCGCCTGTCCCTCAAAGACACCATAACCATAGGCACTTTCAACTTCCTTCTGCAGTTCAGGATACTGCTTGTATAATTCTTTCAGGGTTTCCTCAGACATGCTTAAAATATGCTTGCGGGTGTTGATAATGTCTTCCTGGGACAGAGTATCAAAATCATTTCTCTGTTCGGCAAGAAAATCTTCATCGGCCATTGTCAGTGTGGGCAGACAGGCGATTAGGGATAAGCCCAGTAATAATGCTTTTAATATATTATTCATTTTTTTTTCATGTTTAAATTCACTTAGAGAGTGCATAACCATTAAATATAACATGAGTAAAACAATTAGTCATAATATGCTATAGTGTTTTGATAAAATAATTGTAATTATGGTTCTTCAAATTAATGCGTACTTAGTCCTGTGCAATGATTTTACCTTCAATTTAAAAAAATCTATATCTCGGTATCCATATGCTCTTTTTTGAAGTGTTTTAATTTTATTATTAGTGCC
>JALVAL010000444.1 GCA_027011205.1 Gammaproteobacteria bacterium | reverse complement strand
TCAATAAACTGTTTTTCCCGATCAAAAATATCAATATCGGCCTGTGTGACTTCACCGTGTACCAATAGAGGCAAGCCCAGTTTCTGCATCATTTCAAGGGTCGGATAGCACTTTTTAATGTCACTAACACCGGCATCTGAATTGGTAGTAGCACCAGCCGGATAAAGTTTTACCCCATATACCAGACCGCTGTCTATGACAGTCTGTATTTCTTGCGGTGGAGTATTATTGGTCAGATACAGCGTCATTAAGGGTTTAAACTGACTGTTTTCAGGCAGAGCCTGTAATATTTCCTGATAATAGCTTTGTGCCAGCTGAGTTGTGGTTACAGGAGGTGTCAGATTAGGCATAATAACAGCCCGCCCGCACTGCCTGGCAGTATAGGGCATAACCGATTTAAGGCCCTGTCCCGCCCGTACATGTAAATGCCAGTCATCGGGACGTATCATCTGTAATTCTGCAGGGCTGTTCGGGACTTCAGACACACCGCTTTTCCTGTTTTTAAGAGAGGCTATTCTAAGCTTTGAACCCCATCTTAGGCAAGTAAAAACACCTGTAATGATACGGGTTGCTAAAAAAACGTTTTAATTGCCATAATAATCAGGGTTTACTTTTTTCAATTTCCTGACAGGCCTGCTTGACCATTTCTTCTGTAATGGCAATTTCATTGCCGTTTTCATCAATAATGGCAGCACCATGAAAATCGATACAAAAAGTCCCACTTTCAGGTGTTTTTGTATCAGATTCAGAATCTTTGTCGGTTACGCTTTCTGGCATATTTTAAGTCACTATAATAAATGTTTCCGGTGCAAAATATTGCTTTACTTTGATACGGAACTCGCTGAAAATAAAAGATTATCTATTGATTATCAAAAATTGTGTAATATAAGTCAAATGGAATGTATGCACCAGTATGTTTTTGCTATGGTAATGTGTTGTGATACACAATTTAACGCATGGAAATAAAATGAAAATTCAATATTATTTACTCCTGATATCGGCGTTCACTCTGCTTTTTGCTAGCGGTTGTGGTAAAAAAAAGGAAGTTGAAGTAAAAGAAGTTGTCAGGCCGGTTAAAACCATTATTGTAAAATCAGAGGATATTGGTCGAGTCAGACAGTTCCCGGGTGTGGTTGATGCCAGTAAAAAAGCCGATTTATCCTTCAGGGTAGCAGGTAAAATACATGAATTATTAGTCAAGGAGGGGGATCGAGTCACAAAAGATCAGGTGATAGCTAAACTGGATCCGACAGATTTTCAAATTACTGTAGATGACAAAAATGCTTTATTTATTCGTACCCGGAAAGATTATCTCAGGGGCAAAAAACTTGTTAAACAGGGACATATTTCAAAAATGGATTTTGATAAACTGGAAGCGGCTTTCTTAAGTGCCCGTGCAGCGTTGAACCTTGCCCGGCAGCAACTCAGCTATACTGAACTTAAAGCGCCTTTTGCCGGTACCATAGCAATGCGTTATATCCAGAATTTTGAAGAAGTGCAGGCCAAGCAGAATATCGTTTCTTTAAATGATAACAATGTTCTGGAAATTAAGTTTAATTTGCCTGAGAACCTGATCCTCAATTTACAGAAGCTGGAGGGCGTTAATAGTATTGAAGAGTCCAAAATGAAATACAATATCCCCGTCACCGCAACTTTTCAGAATCAGAAAGATAAAAAATTTCCGCTGACCTATAAAGAAATGGCCACTAAAGCCGATTCAAAAACCCAGACGTTTGCCGCCACCTATACGATGCCGACTCCGGAAAACTTTATTTTATTGCCGGGGATGACCGCTTCAGTAAAAATTGATTTAACCAGTGTGATGGTAAAAAAGAATAATACCTACTACC
>JALVAL010000443.1 GCA_027011205.1 Gammaproteobacteria bacterium | reverse complement strand
GAAGACAGAGTGCTTACGACACTTTTAAATAAGAAGATAGAAGAGTAATATGAGTTATATTCCTTATGTAGTTGAAAAAACAGGGCGTGGTGAGCGCTCTTACGATATCTACTCCCGTCTTTTAAAAGATAGAATCGTGATGCTTAGCGGAGAAGTCAATGATGCTGTCGCTTCAACGATTGTTGCGCAGTTCTTGTTTCTTGAAGCGGAAGATCCTGAAAAAGATATCTACTTCTACATCAACTCTCCAGGGGGTGTGGTAACTGCAGGGATGGCAATTTATGATACGATGAACTACATTCGTCCAAATGTCGCGACTATCTGCATCGGTCAAGCGGCATCTATGGGTGCATTTTTGCTCTCAAGCGGTGAAAAAGGGAAGCGTTACGCGCTGCCACACGCTCGAATTATGATTCACCAGCCGCTTGGCGGTGCGCAGGGGCAGGCAACGGATATTGCCATTCAGGCAGAAGAGATTCTTCGTATGAAAAAAGAGTTAAATGAGATACTCTCTAAAAATACAGGTCAAGATATCAAAACTATTGAAGCGGATACGGATCGTGATAACTTTATGAGTGCTGCGGAAGCAAAAGAGTACGGTATGATCGATGAAGTTCTGATAAAGAGCGATAAAGAGTAAAGGGGTTAACAATGGCAGGCACACTAAGAAAAAAAAGTCGTAGAAATATTGATGATACAAGTTCTGAAGTAGACGTTCCTGTCATTAGTGCATTAGATATGGACAATCCTTCGAGTGATATTGAAATTTATGCCAAAGAGGTTTTAAATGCGCTTATTGCCGATAATTTACCGCCAACCCCGAATAATTTCTTTCTCTATTTTGACAGACTTCTTGAAGATAAGAGTGAAAACCTTCGTAAGCAGATTCACTCTATCTTAGAACTTGAAGAGAATAATGACGACGAAAACACCATCGCTCTTGAGCATAGTCTCAAAGAGGGATTTAGTTCTATCAAAGGCATTTTAGGTGTAACTGCAAATCTTTACAAAAATATGACCTTGATGACAAAGATCTTGGAAAAAAGAAAAAAAGAGCTTGAAAAAAAACCTGAAGCCGAAGAAACACTTGCCATCATCTCTACTTTAGAGAACGATGTAACGAAGCTCAATTCCATCTTGAAAACACAAAGTACACAGATGCGATCTATCTACGATGATACGGCAAAAATTGTGAAAAATGTAGAGAATGAGACGATTTTTGACAACCAATTCGGAGTTTACAATAAACGCTATCTTTTAACGAAAATCGAGCAGGAGATGGGACTTATCAAAGAGTTTCATCACAAAAGCTCTCTTATAATGATAGAACTTTCTCGTGAACTTAAACAGAGCGTCAAAAATGAAAAAGCGGTACTTTTAATGATTCGTACGATCGCGAGACTACTGCTCAAGACCTCACGCAGAAGTGACATTGTTGCGCATTACGGTAACGGTGTTTTTTCGATGCTTTTAAAACATACGGACATTGAAAGTGCGAAAAAAGCGAGTGAGCGTCTTTGCGATCTTGTTTCAAACTCTAACTTTTTCCTTGCTGATCGTGAGATACAGCTCAAGATTTCAATCGGGGTGACAGATATCGATCCGGAGTTTTCTGTAGAAGAGATAGTAGTAAGTGCGCTTGATGGAATCGAGAAAGCGTATGAGTTGAAAAATTCAGACTATGCCGTTTCACTGAGAAAATAGGAATAAATTAGATTAATGAAGTTAAATATAGTCGAATATCCAGATAAAAGGCTGCGCCAAAAATCTAAAGAAGTGACTGCTTTTGATGAGAATTTGCACAAACTTTTAGATGCTATGCACCCTTTTATGATCGAGACGAACGGTATCGGAT
>JALVAL010000442.1 GCA_027011205.1 Gammaproteobacteria bacterium | reverse complement strand
AACAGGAAACACTTGCAGACCACTTTAAACAATATTTTACTCTTCAAAGAGCAAATACCCCTGAACTTAGGGCTGCTGTATATAAAATTCGCTTTGATGTATATTGTGAAGAATTAAAATATGAAAAAAACTGTCCTAAAGATTGTGAACAGGATAAATTTGATAGCTATTCACAGCATATTTTAATAAATCATATTTCTTCCGGACGTTTTGCCGGCTGTGTACGCCTGGTTACACCATCGGAAGGTAATCCTGCCGCTTTATTTCCATTTGAAGAATGTTGCCTGAAATCTGTTAACTCACTGAAATTCCAGAAAATAGCCCAGGATGGGCGGCAATTCATTGGCGAAATATCACGGCTCGCAGTGCATCAGGATTATAGACGCCGAAAAGGTGAAAAAAACAATGCCTATGGTGTCGATTTAAATGAAAGCCTGGTGGTCAGCGCCGATGAACAACGAATTTTTCCATTTATAGCCGTTTCTTTATATCTTGCCTCTGCAGCTATTGCACTTGAACACAATATGAAGTATGTCATTGTCATGATGGAGCCCAGACTGGCGCGCCTGCTGGCTCGTTTCGGCATCCGTTTTGCCAAAATAGGTCAGGAAATGGAATATCACGGCACGCGAGCCATGTTTTATATTGATAAGAATATGTTATTTGATAATTTAAAACCCGATCTGCTGGAACTGTTTAATTTGGTAGTACGACAGCTCAGGTAAAAATAATAGTTATTATCAGGTCCGCTTGAGTCAACCTGCAGATACAAAATGCTAATATTCTTATCAAAAATCAAAGTAACTATTCAGCTCAGCGTGTTTAGATTTTGCCACAGTTCTACCTTGTATTTTAAATATAAAGAGTTTTGAAGTAGCTTCGCTACCTCAAAGAGGCACACGGAGAGTATGAGCATATACAAATATGTGACCATTCCCAGCTGCCCATTGAGGGTAGAGTACGAAACTAACGCACTCTCTTATTAACAAGGGCTGGGTAAAAGATGTATACCCTGAGTAGTTACAAATCAAACTGTCAAAAAATTTTACAAGGGCACCTATATGCTTTTTAATTACCAAAACGCATTTTCCAGAAATATTGGCTGGATTAGCACTGAAGAGCAATTAACCTTAGGCAATAAAAAACTAGCCATAGCAGGAATGGGCGGGGTGGGTGGTAGCCATCTGCTGACTCATTGCCGTCTGGGTATTGGTAATTTTAATATCGCTGATTTTGATCGTTTTGAACTGGCCAATTTTAATCGTCAGGCTGGTGCGACAACCAACACTATTGATCAACCTAAGGCAGCAACTCTTGAAACCATGGCTAAAGCCATTAATCCAGAGCTTAATATCAATGTCTTTGAGCAGGGTGTTACAGAAGACAATATTGATGAGTTTCTGGATGGTGTTGACTTATATATTGACGGACTGGATTTTTTCGTACTGGATATACGCCGCAAGGTATTCGCAGCCTGTTATAAAAAAGGTATTCCTGCAGTAACTGCCGCACCTTTAGGAATGGGGGTAGCCTTATTAAATTTTTTACCCGGAAGAATGAGCTTTGAGCAATATTTTCGTCTCGAAGGCCTGCACTCAATAGAACAACAAATTCGTTTTCTAGTTGGATTATCCCCCGCCATGCTGCAACGACCTTATCTGATTGATAAAAGCCGGGTGGATTTTCTCCATCAAAAAGGTCCCTCAACACCTATGGCCTGTGAGCTTTGTGCCGGAGCAGCAGCCACAGAAACACTTAAGATATTATTACAAAGAGGAAAGGTGAATAGTGCTCCCTGGGGTTATCAGTTTGATGCTTACAGGAATAAGTTCAAGAAAACCTGGCGACCCTGGGG
>JALVAL010000441.1 GCA_027011205.1 Gammaproteobacteria bacterium | reverse complement strand
GTATTCGACGATGCAAATTTTGTGCAATTGGTACAAAACGCATTGAGGGCAGCAACTACCGAGAACTTAAGAATTGGCCTGATTTACCAGTTTTAATTGATAATAATCTACTGGCTGCAAGCCGATCGCATTTTGATAAAGTGATAGATAGACTTGTGAGGCACGGCTGGGCTGATTTCAACCAAGGTTTAGATTGCAGGCTTCTTTCTGACTATCACGCCAAACGACTGTCTGAAATCAAAAGACCGATTATCAGACTAGCATTAGACCACATGGATTTGCGTCATGAATGGCAAGAAGCTTTTGAAAAATTAAGAGAAGCAGGGATAGCTAAAAGGAATATATCATCATATTGTCTTGTGGGATTCAACACAGGCCCATGTGAAAGTTGGCAACGGTGCGAGTGGGTGGAGTCTCATGGAATTAAAGCTTATCCCATGTGGTATCATTCGCTATCTCAATTAGAGAGGAATATTGTAACTACCAAACAAAAAAGGTTAGGATGGAATAATGAGAAAAGAAAAGAAATTATGGGATATTATTATAAACATCGTGGACAAAGACCCGTTTTCTAAAGAGGTTACGGAGTGATTTCTGTAACCAAAACAAAAATTAAAAGTTGCCGTCAATGCCCATATGTGGCTAAGCGTATTGTTCAATATTGTGACCCTTTTGCAAGTCCAGCAGTGGAAACTGTTTGGTATTGTACAGCTATCAAAAGGGCATGGTGGGGAAATCGTATCAGTAACCCTTACAAAATATCTGACAGGTGCCCGCTTGAAGAAACAAAAAAGGAGACACCAAAATGACATACGATCATAATCATAACTATTGCCCGGAGTGTGAGAACAGCCCCTGCGAGTGTAAAATACCAAAGTTGAAGCGGTGCTTATTTTGCAAAAGCACGGAGGTAGCAATCATTAGTAGTGGGGCTAATTTTTGTTATGTTGGTTGCTATAATTGCGAAGCGGCTGGCCCGATAGCCAAGACAAAAGCCGAGGCTGCCAAGTTATGGAATGCGGCAGTAATAAAGATAGCCGATGAGTTAGCAAGAGCAACCAAGGATACCAATAAACCAACCAGGCTAATCGAGGATGCCAAAAGACTTAAAGAACGACTCGCCCGTATGAACGAGTACTTTTTCCAAAAAAAGCTCGATTCAATGACCGCCCCACCGCTGGAACTACCCAAGCCAGTCGCTTTCAATCATCTAATATATGAAAAATTGACGACACCATCGGCAAGTGATTATATCTACCGTCATCTTGAATGGCTTGAGACAGAAGTGGCGCAAGAAAGGATATCAGACACAGTGGCTGTTAGATTGCGCCACCGTGATAAAGATGGCTACATCAAAAAGGAATACTTGGTATTTTCTCCACCGGGTTATGCTGCCCTAACTGATGAAGACATAGCCGAATGGGTTACTTCAGAAGTAATAAGGAAACTCAGAAGAAAGGAGAGAAAATGATACGTCTTTTTAGAAGATTATTTACCGATGACAAGAACAAGAAAAACATTCAATTAAGTGGTTTAAATAGTTTAAGCGGCAGAAAAACCACAGGTGAGGCCGTTAACCCCAAGAGGCGCAGGGAACGCGCTGAAATGAAGGCACTTGGGTTCAAAACCAAGAAAGCCTACCGCAAATGGCAGAAGAAAAAGCGTCATGAATCCTAAACGCCCGACAATGCGATATCACGGAGGCAAGTGGAGGATCGCGCCCTGGATAATCAGACACTTCCCACCGCATAGGATCTACGTCGAGCCCTACTGCGGAGCCGCATCGGTACTGCTCAGGAAGCCACGTTGCCACGCAGAGGTAATCAACGACCTGGACGGCCGGGTGGTCAACCTGTTT
>JALVAL010000440.1 GCA_027011205.1 Gammaproteobacteria bacterium | reverse complement strand
GCTTCACAACTTACCAGTGCTGAACAGCTGGGTTTACCTGTCTATCAGGGATACGGAATGTCTGAGGCGAGTTCAGTGGTGGCAATGAATTCCCTATCAGAGAATCGTGTGGGAACTGTTGGAAAGCCCCTGCCTCATATTGATATAGATATAGCAGATGATGGCGAGATACTTGTGTCAGGAACAGGGTTTTGTGGGTACAGCCATGAGTTGGGAAAACCCCATTCAGAGATCTATGCTACTGGCGATTTGGGGTATATGGACAAAGACGGGTTTCTCCATGTTACCGGACGCAAACGTGATCTTATTATTACCTCCTTTGGTCGCAATGTGTCTCCTGAGTGGATAGAGTCAGAAATACTTGCCTCTCCCGTAATTGCACAGGCCGTTGTCTTTGGTAACGATCAAATTGCCCTGTCTGCGGTAATTGTAACAACAGAAAATGTATCAAGAGCTGATGCGCTTAATGCACTTGAGCATATTAACAACGGTTTGCCAGATTATGCCAGGGTACAGGCTATGGTTATCGCTCATGCCCCCTTTTCACTCAACAATGGCTTGTTGACGGCAAATGGTCGACCTCGCCGCCAACAGATTTACACACAGTATCGAGATGAATTACATCTTGTGGAAGAGACGCTACATGAAAACCTTCTTTGAACAATTGATTGCAAAAACAGAGATATCGCGCACGGAATTCCTGGCGATAGAAGCCATCAACAGAGGTATGGCTGGTGATATATCAATAGATACCTATATCGCGTTCCTGACACAGGCATTTCATCATGTGAAACATACGGTTCCATTGTTGATGGCATGCGGGAGCCGATTGCCGATGAATAAGGAATGGCTAAGAGAAGCGGTTGCAGAATATATTGAAGAAGAAACAGGACACCAGGAATGGATACTGAACGACATAACAGCCTGTGGAGGAAATGCAGAAGAAGTCAGGTATGGCATACCTCATGCGAGCACAGAGTTGATGGTGTCATATGCTTATGACAGTGTGCATAGAGGCAATCCGGCGAGCTTTTTCGGCATGGTGCTGGTGCTGGAAGGAACCAGTGTCAAATTGGCAACCTTGGCAGCAGAAAAAATAAAATTGTCATTGGGATTGCCTGATGAGGCGTTCAGTTATCTAACATCTCATGGAACGCTGGATATCAGTCATATGCAATTTTTTGAAAAATTGATGAATCGTATCGATGAGCGTGGAGACCAGGAGTCCATTATCCATATGGCAAACATGATGTATAAATTGTACGGCAATGTGTTTGAGAGTCTCCCTTTAGATTGAATTTAGCTTCCCTGGGTTTTTTATGAATATGTCAGTGGCATCAAAGTAGAGGATGAGAAATGAAAGGTCGTAAGTTAGTTTGCATCATATTGATGGTTTTCAGCAGTTTTGCTGTAGCAGATATGCAATCAGAATTGCAGGATATTCAGCAGCAATGGGCGGTAGCAAAGTATCAGACTCCTGAAGATCGGCAAGAACAGGTTTTTGAAGACCTGACAGCGAAAGCAGCGCATTTAGTCAAGAGCTATCCTCATGCTGCCGAGCCCAAAATTTGGTTGGCTATCGTATTGAGTACAGATGCAGGAGTGAATGGCGGGTTTGGTGCTTTGGGTAAAGTAAAAAAGGCAAAAGCTTATTTGGAAGAGGCAGAAAAAATTGATCCAACGGCGATGGAAGGCTCCGTCTATACGTCTTTGGGTAGCTTGTATTATCAGGTTCCAGGGTGGCCTATTGGATTTGGAGACAATGAAAAGGCTGAAAAATATTTGCTGAAAGCACTTGAGATAAATCCCCAGGGGATTGATTCGAACTTCTTTTATGCTGATTATTTACTTGAAGAAGATAAGCC
>JALVAL010000439.1 GCA_027011205.1 Gammaproteobacteria bacterium | reverse complement strand
GGCTGGCCCATTCTATTGTTAAAGACATTAAAACGTTCTGGATAACGATAATGATAGGCTCTGTGAGTTCCCATTAAATGAATAATAATAAACTTTTTTTGTTCCCTGTTATGCAAAATCTTTTCAAAAGGTTTTATAACAACACGGTCATATTGTGAAGAATTTTGCGAACGATTATTATTGAGATAAATCTGTTCATCAGCCTGTTTGGAAAAAGTGGTTAATAGAGTATTGCGTTGAGTCTGTGTTTGCTGATTGGTGATCCAGTAGCTTTTATAACCGGCCTGTTTCATCAAGTTGAGCAAGGTTGGTTTTTCCAGATGAAGTTCGGGATGTTTTTCATCGGCAAATGACAACACCTGCTCCAGGGTTTCAACGGTATAAGGTCGAGGTGCATAAACATTATCAAAAACCAGCAATTCATTCCTCAATGCCGATAACCGTGGTGTTGTCTCTCGGTGATAACCATAGAGACTCATTCGCTGCTTATTAGTTGATTCTCCGATCACTAATACCAATGTATTAGGCGTGTTTTTATTCTTATCATGGAAATCATCCAGTGGTGCGATAGTTTTATTCGCTAATAAATAGTGTTCCATCTGGTGTAGCGAATGTTTATATTTGAAATAACCAACAATCAGATTCCATGGAGCCACAGGTTCCATGGCATTGATTTGATATCTAAACGCTGCTGCCAGAGGCATTTTTTTTATCACAAGATGATCAACTATCGGCCAGCACACAATAAAACTGATAAAGACAATCATAATTGTGCGCATTTTTATTGATGAATCAACAGGTTTTAAATTTTTCCACATAAAAAAAGGAATCAAGGTGTAGATAATTAAAACCGGTATCATCCACAGGCTAAAATAGGATTCAAGGAACTCACTGGATTCTGACCAGTTGGACTCAAAGATAATAAAAAGAACGCTTTGGGAAAAATCCTGATGATATAAGGCCAGATAGCCCATCGTGACTAAGGAACTTGCCCAGAGTATCAGACCAATGATTCCGGATATAACTTTACTGTAATCAGGAAACATCAACACAGGAATTAACCAGAGGAAACTCATGCTAAATGCTTGAAACAAACCGCTAATACCGGCTATACCACTGCTATATATGATGATCTGATATAAGCCAGAGAAATAAAAAAAATAAAAAAAAGTTTTCCAGAAAGTACGCCAGGAAAAGGGTTTGCTTTGATAGGTGAGATTGTTATAACTTAACATTTTCAATCGTTTATTACCTTGAAGCCTGTCCGAGAATAGAAGTCGTAACGAGGGAAAGCTGATTTTGGTCATATTTTCCGCAGTAGGCCTTTCTATTCAAGGACAGGATCCTAGCTGTTTAAGTAAGCTTAATTGGACATTAAAGGTATAATATGTCAATAAGTTATAGAAGTTTTTAATAACTTCTCAAAAAGTCTGTGCATTTAAACAACACAGGCTCCTAGTAACTCAGAAAGGTACGGGATCAAATTTTTATTACTGATCCGGTCATTAATAAAGTCCCAAAATGAAACCCCTTGTTTCAAGCACGTTTTCTTTAAACTGACAAAGGTATCTCTCTGCAAAGCTGACCATCCTCTGAACAGGTACTGCCACTAACTTTAAGGAATCATCGGGTGCCAGTTTATATTGCTTTAATTCATAAAACAGTTCCCAAATCTGAGTATGCACCCAATTAAGTTCTTTATCATGCCGCTTATTGAGTGGTAGTATCCGCTGAAACACTCTGTCAGCGTGTAATCAATGGCTGTGCCCCGTAATAATTGTAGAAAATTGATCCGGCTTTTATATCGATTACCATATAACATATAATCCAATAATGATGCCTATCAATATTATCTAGTATATTGTGATT
>JALVAL010000438.1 GCA_027011205.1 Gammaproteobacteria bacterium | reverse complement strand
GGCCAATAGCCGTGTTATAACCGGCCTGGGCCGTTTGTTTGGTGACATTTAACGGCGGCTGGCCTGCCCCTGCATACATCACGCCGCCTAACCCAGGCAGGCCCAGATTGCCCCCGGTTGCTGCCACTGATTTTTTAGCCGCAATGGCATTGCCACCACTGGCTTTTTTAGCATTCCAGGCATTTTTCCTGGACAGCACCACAAATTTATCAAACGGATTTCCTCCAGACGTAAAATCTTTCTCCATATCTTCACAACTGGCAATACTGAGATTAAATTGTTCTTCAGCTCGTAATAAACCGTTCTGAAACAGATCATAAAGACCCGGATCCGATCGCTGAATAATTAATGCCGGTAAAGAGCCGATAAAACCAGTGGCTGCCGCAACCATTTGATTAAGAGCCTGATCAGCACTATTGCGTATATCATTCATAAACGAACTGACTGTTCCCGCCAGGCTAAAATTACCGCAACTGAAATTCCCGCCCCAGGCCGCCGATGCACCCAATGATATTGCCGTGCCATTAGGATTGGCCGGAGCTGTAATTAAACTCCCTCCGCCTATCTGATAATACCAGTTCTGATTGGCGGTACTGGGTGAAAGACCCGATGCCTGTATTAGTGAGCCGTAACAACAGGCTAATGTTACGATGATTATTCTGAGTTTATTTTTCTTTCGTTTCATTGCGTACAATCCTTGTCTTTGTTCTATTAAAAATCAATCGAATATAAAAAAATGCCTTTGCGTTTACAGCATGAATATTTACGCCATAAATTCCATACAAAATCTTGTGATTTGTCTAGTTTATTATCTGCCCATGAATGAATACCGATCACATCGTTTTGCCCAAAGATACCACAGGAGTTTTGGGCAATGGGTGCCAGCATTTGCCACTTGCCCGTATTGGGATCTTTTTCATTCAATGCCCCCGGTGCCCAGCATTTCATATTATTGCGTGAGCAGTCACTCCCCAATGGCCAGTACACATGAGGTTGCCATGACCGGGTTATAATATCTCCGGCTCTCTGAGCGGTTACAGCCGCTGCCTTTGGCCCTTCATTTTGAGTAACAAAACCAGTTCTTGGATAAACAGCACCCCAGGTATTCATTGGCCATGAACCGATTTCTCTCATTCCAGGCACTAAAGAAGCAGGATATAGCATTTCAATTGTGGCATAACGCCAACTGAAGCTATCCCATGCTGCCGATAAATGATGCGGTACATAAGGATAAGTTACCGAGGGACACAAATAACCCGTACCTGAGAGCATCCAGGTCATAAACAGAGCAGGATTTCCAATGGCATCGACTTCACGAAATGTCGTGGATACATGCTTTTTCCTGGCACCGCGTGCAGAGTTAAAATCATCCCCGCCACCGAGCTGGATTGATGTATTTGCATTTTGATGGGTGTAAACCGGGGGTGATCCAGCATCAAAATAGTCACTATTACCTTGAGTATCCATTATGCCATCGCCATCCAGGTCCTTGGGTGGTTCGTATTGCATATAACGATTTTCATGACCTTTATAGTCGTTCATGGAATGATTCGTTAAAGGGATCCATGGGGTTCCACTGCTGTATGAACGGGACTCTATCCAGGGTGATTGACCGGTTGTGGTATAACTGCTGACCACCACATCAGGATTCCAGTGCTTAACCTTGGTTGAGGTTTTAATTGAACAACCATGAAAACCACACTTCAGCCAGAAACACATGCCTGCAACCGGGTTATACTGCAGACAACTTAATGCGCTTAATGTACTGCTGACAATCTGGCTGGTATTAATGACCGCCCAGAGCAGATTGGATTGCACCAGAAGCGTGATGGTAAATACTACCTGAATTAATGATTTTTTTGCCATTTTTGAAACTCCTGTAAAGCCCTTTGGCCATCTCGCTGTCCATAAATTACATATTGCCGCCCATCATAATCAAAAACGATGGCCGGTAAGCGTTTGATCTGCATTTGCCAGGCCGTCACAATACCGGTATAGGCCTGTTTTAATTGTTCAATCTGGGTGGGCCGTAAATTTCTGATACGCTCCAGTGCCCGCTCTCTTGCCTGCTCTGGTGATGCGGATAACCCCATACTGAACTGCTGTTCAATAATATCGACCTGATCCAGATCATAATGATGCACCGGATGAGCCTGTTGCAACTGAGTATAATCAACCGGGTTTTTCTGGTTATAAAAAACCCATATCTGATCAGGTAAAGATGATACATTCATAGACTGGGCATGAGCCATCGCACTCCAGAACAACAGACTGTAAATCAGCAGCGGCCCTGTAATGATCATAAAATGCAGACACCATTGTCCTTTTTGTTCTCTTTGTTTTCTTGTCAAGAAACGATACAACAGGTGTTTCATTGCAACTCCCTTTCACTTAGTTGTAATCGCTGTTCACG
Organism: Gammaproteobacteria bacterium; assembly: GCA_027011205.1. Taxonomy (GTDB): domain Bacteria; phylum Pseudomonadota; class Gammaproteobacteria; order GRL18; family GRL18; genus JANELJ01. The sequence continues at coordinate 505 of JALVAL010000438.1, read as the reverse complement.
GATCAATTCAGCTTTCATATACGCCGCATCCAGCTCCGTATCCAGGTTATGTTGACGCATTAATTCATAGCGTTCAGCTTTTTCATCTTTTTCAGTCATGGCCAGCGCTAAATCAATAGCAGGCGGCACATTGCGAAATAAAATATTATGATCCTTACTCATGATCACGCCCTCAGTAAATCTGGGCGGCGATTTCTGAGCCGATAACATCATCATTTTTTGCTCTTTGTTGAGTGTTTTAAATCGGGCGATCTGCTCAATTTCATCCGTTGGCATGGCCAGACACACCCACCACTCAATCATATTGAGCATGGTTTCTGCTGCATTGGGAAAATCCTTCATGTTCTGAGTCGCAATCCAGTACCAGGCCCCCAGTTTTCGCCACATTTTTGTGATCTTTACAACATACGGTGCCAGCAACGGGTTTTTAGTAATAACGTGTCCTTCATCAGTCAATACGATGGTGGGCCGGGGATCGTATTCGTATTTCTCAATAATATTATTA
>JALVAL010000437.1 GCA_027011205.1 Gammaproteobacteria bacterium | reverse complement strand
GGCATTCATCAAGCCGGTATAGGCGACTGCCAGTTCGGTCTCATAACCTTCTTTGGTCAGATATGCCAGGTCTAGCACGGTAACATCCACCTCCGGCCAGTAGTCGCCTTCCTGATTAAACAACTCTCCCGTAAAGCCGTCACAGAACAGTTCCATAGCATCAGCCAGTTCCGATGCTCTTTCTCCTTTATTACGATTGTTCTTTTGTGTCAGTTCTTCATGAGAAACGGCACGGATCCCATTAACCACATCAGTGATCATGGTCTGGCTGCGCCCTTCACTGGCGACCTGCTCTGCCGCCCGGTATATTCCCTGACGCACGATGAGTCGATCCGATTTACTGAAACGCTCTTTTTCATCCCCACCCGTGATCATGATCTTGGCCGCAATTTCCATTTCACCCAGTTGATCCCGTGTTTCCGCTCCCTGGTCCTGTCCTGTTTTTTGGGCTGGATCCTGATCATCTTCATCATCCAGCTCAACCACCTGTTTTAGAGTAATGGTCTTGAGCAACATTACTGCATCACGAAACGGTGGAATCGAAATTTTAGTACCCGGTTTCAGACTCAACTGATTGACACTGACTCCATGACGTTTAAAGTCCTCCGCCAGCAAACCAAAACTGTTACCGGATTCAACAATAAAGATCCGGGGACGGTGAATAGCAAACATCGCACGGATGATTTTAACCAGATAAGCACTTTTACCGGCTCCGGTCGGTCCGAGGGTTAAAAGATGAGCATTTTGTTTTCTATCCCGAAATGGATCGGTGAATAATGCCTCTCCACCCCGGTTAAATTCATTTAAACCCGTTGACCCAGTACCCGTTGAACGGCCAAAAAAAGGGCTTAATGCCGCAATATCCAAAGAGTGCATTAAGCGTGAGCGTCTTGAAAAATCATCAAACTCAACTTCATAGGCCATGGGCAAGTTGCGTAAATAACTGTCAATCGTCAATAAATCGCTATTCAGGTCAATGGGCTGCAAATCATTACTGATCAATAAAGAATCCAGTTCATAAGTCAGTTCATCCAGTGCCTGTGCGTTATCAGCTTTAATAAAAAAAGACAGATTAACGGGATAAAAATTGTTTTTCAGCGCAATTTGACGTTTTGCATGAGCCGCTTCCTCTGCTGCCAGAATGGAATTGTCCTCACTGCCTACCGAGGCATTGATAATGCCGCTTAAATGATTAGCGATGACATCCTGCGGCCTGAAAATAATGGTCATGCAATAGGCGGTTCCGGTGGGCATTCTGTCCATAAAAGCAAAGTTAAATTCATTTTGTTGACGCTCTGCCGTCACATGACCGGCCACCGGTACCCGTTTTAACCGCTCTACCGTAACAATACGATGAGCAATATCATCAAAATACCAGCACTGCTGCTCATCATCTGAGCGGGGCATGGAAAATAACAAACCTTCCGCAAAATCATGAAATGCAGGTAAATCCTCATCATGATATTTCACCAGTTGTTCAAACTTGTCCGGATCCCCTTTGGTGATCGGTGGTCTGGGATTAAACCAGCGTAGCATCCAGTAAAAAAAATCTTTACCGCTGGAACGTTTTGCCTGTACACCTGCTGATTTAAGCATGGCTTCTACTTTTTTCAGGGTATTATTGAGTTCAATTTCCGGGGTTAATCCCCGGCGTAATTTTTCATTTTTTCCCTGACGGCGATAAAACACCAGGTGCACCCGATGAGTTTTTCCACTCCAGTCATTATCGGTCACGAGATCGTCATAAAATAATGACGAGGTATGAGAAATATCATCCAGGTGCTGTTTCTGGATCTTTAACCACTGCTGTGTGAATTCTGTATTGCGGATCGACTCAGGGATAGATTGTTCCAGATGTTCATAAGTTTGCAATAAACTGTCATCATCCTGCACATAAATCTGCATCGTCCAGGGATTATGATCACGCTCTGGAATACTACAGAGCATATTTTTAATATTCTCCTGCAAGGTCTTTAAAAACTGCTCTGGCCGCCCTTCACAAGCCGTGGGCTTAATGTCATAAACCGCACCCACACTTTTATAGTCATCCAGCAAGATGCAACGGGACTCAGACAGATATTCCACCCAGGGCAGCATGTCGGTAAAAGAACGGGGCAATTTATATTTTTCTTTCACCTGGGCCACAGTAAGAGGTTTATCCGTTTTTCTCCGATTAAACCGGGCTTGTGGTTGTACCTCAGTTTCAATGCCAAAGAAGTTTTTAACGGCCTTGTTGACCGTCGTTACGATCGATACCATTGATTCTGCTGTTTTTGCTTCTGTGTTCATCCCTTATTTTCCTGTTGAGTTCCTTATCAAAATCATTAAGATCAAATGACTGGCTTATTTTATTGAGCACATCCTTTAGTGTATGGGTGCCTCACCCGGTAAGGCATATTGCTCTGTCTTATACAGGGTAAAAGCGGTTGAATAACCCGGCACCGGATTTCCCGCATCCGTTAAATGCGGATCCACATACATGATCAACGTAGGATTGGGCAAGCGGGGGAATAATTCATCTATCTCCGTATAGGCCGTTCGAGTATAACCCTGCAGATCAGAATCCCCATTGTGAATAGAACGCCCCTGATGAGTACCCAGTGCCTGCCTGGATTGATCAATCGCCTGTGTACCCGACTCACTGGCGTGATTTTCATACACTTCCTGCATTTTTGGTCCATCCGTTGGTAGTTCGGCTGTAGTCACAGATGAACAACCGGCTGTCATAAACAGAGTCAGACTAATCAAGCTGACGGGTATAACCGGGTTGATTTTGATGTTCATACGCTAATTTCCTTCCCCTGGGGTCATAATCAATTTCTAGTTGTGTGTCGATGTGTACGGCCACTTTGGTTCCTGAGGGCACAAAAATGGCATCAAATGAATCTTGTTGCCGGGCAATCATCCATTGTTTAATACCCGCCACACCATCCGCTACCGCTTCACCTCCGGCTCGTTTGGTGGCACTGCCGGTTGTTGAATCCACGACTGCTCCGGAACTGGTCACCACACTGGTGGTTTCATTATCAGCTACCGCCCGCGCATAGCCTTCTGCGGCACTTAAACCAAACATACTAGCCAGAAAGGTGGGCGCATTCGTGATCAATTCTCCTGTAATACAGGGATTACCCCACTCATCGGACAGCCAGCCCAGTCCCCGTCTTTGTACCGCAGCACCCTGTCCACCTCCGACTTTTCCTCCACCACCGGTGCTGTTTCCATCTTCTCTTTGTGTCAGTATCGTTCCGTCATCAAAGGTATAGGTCACACTGTATAATTTGGCTGATATACAACTGAGCATTAAATCACCTGTGGCGATCCCGGAAAAGATCATTCCATCCAGGCCCGGAATATGATGGCCATTGGTCGCCAGGTTGTAACTACTGACAATGATTTTAAAGGGATAAGGCGCTGTCACCTGACCATTAATAGGTATGCGTCCAATCATGCCCGTCATGGCAATAGCCCCCATTAAAGTGGCACCTTCCGGAACCGTGTACCAGGCAATTTTTTTCACTTCAGATACCGCCTGTTTGGCTGGATTGTCCAAGTCGTTGAACAGATCATTTTTACTATCGTGAGAGACATCCGGCAAATGGATAACACCCTGTTCATCCGCTTCAGGCAGATCCAGCGGTAAAACCCATCCCTGATCAGTATTGGAAAAACCATCAAAACCCAGACCCACCGGTATATCCCCTTTATTTTCCAGGCCCACACCCACCGCCTGAGCGGTCTGGTTTTTTAACATGCCCGCCAGTTCATTCATTCGACCCGTGACACCCTGTAACAGATGACTGTTTTTACTTTCCATTTCCTGCTGCATCTTACTGACTTTAACTTTTACCTCATTCTCTACTTTTTTATCCGTCGCCTGATTTTCCTGACGTAACTCATCATTTAACCGAACAACTTTTCTGGTTTGTTGTTCCTGTGATTTCACATGAGCGATCAGAGTACGAATGGTTTCTGTTGGAGAATCCGCATCTATATTCATTGCCGCCAGTTCACGCTGCAAGGCTTCATCCTGATCCAGTTTACTTTTCGATGTCTGAGCCGTTTCATCGTCATTATGATTGCTGCCTTTAAACAGCAGTACACCGCCTAAAACAATCACTCCCAGAGCCACCCACTTTAAAACGGGATTTATTCGTGTATCAGCCATAAAATCAATTCCTTTGTAATACCTGTTTCACTTAAAACCAGACTTAAAACCAGAGCGATTCATGAAAAGGTCTGTCCGATACCAGATAAACCGTTGTGGTGTCTGTGGCTGTCTGATATTGATTTAATACCGTATGCTGCAAGGTTCTCGAACGCCATTGCCCCCGAAACTTTCGCGGATCTAATACCAGTGTAATGTTGGTTTTGTTCTGAATTTTTACAGCGGTCACATACAATCCCCCTCCCTTCCAGGAAACCAGGGGGGTCGCATCCAACTCGCCTCCTCGATAAAACAGAGGTAGTTTTTTAACTCTAAGAGGGGTCCGAAATATATTGGGATTTTTTTGTGCCAGACGCTCTGGAGCGTATAGCTGTTGTGAGGCAAAACGCACCAGATCCACCATATTAACCGCGACTGGTGGTGTTACTGCATTTGTTTGAGAGCTGACTGTCTGTGATTGTGATGCCGATGGTATCGAGGGGTTGTTAATCGTTTTTTTATACGATTTGTCTATGATCTGAACCGGCTCTGTACCGCCGTGTCTGGTTGCCGAGAGATCGATCAAATACACTTTACCGCCATCAAAGCTGCCCAGGCTGTGATTAAATGCCTGAACCCTCATCCGTGAGGTCTTAAAGTTCGCACTGGCTTTAAGATATGCCACATTATCAATCACAGTGATTTTTAATTGATCAGCTTTGATCCCTTCTGGTGGTTTAACCCGTACCATATCCGGAAAATGTATCAATCGTTCTTTGTTGGTTGTAAGTGTTACCGGTATGGGGGTTTTATTCCAGAATATCCGTTCAAACGCCGTTTGCTCAATGGGTTGATCACTCTGTACTATTACAGGACCCACAGGATCAGCTGAACTGGCCGTAGCGATTGCTGCGGCAGTCGCCATAGTCAGAGTGATGAATGAAGTTTTGAACCACTTCCCTGTCACTAACACGTTTATTCTCCTTTTGCTCAATCGGCCACCTGTTTAACCGGTGGTTTTAATGCTCTAAAAGTCTATCGAAGTCCTATAAAAAAGTCTGCATTGAATCAGATATCCATTTCATCTGATTCAATGCGCCGTCATATTACAAGGCTGAGTAATGATCCAGTCATGGATCAAACGATTCAGAGAACCCTGATTTTTCTGTATAAATCCAGCCCCCACTGCCTCCGCTTTGTATTGAATATCATCAAATGACAGCAACAGGCCAGGTCCATCAAATGCCTCCAGCAGTACCGTACCGTAAATACCCTCATCGAGATAATATTCTGTGATCAAATAGTCAATTTTGTATTCAGACAGATATTGCTGAGCCTGTTGATAGTTATTCGAACGGATCACCTGATAACCGCCCAAATGTGCTTCGAGTTGATCACCAATAATTTCCGTTACCAGCTCGGTGGTATCGACTAATAAAATGTTTCCCATAATGCTGCATCCCTTCTTGTCTTTAATTTCTTTAATTAATGCTGATTATCTGCAATATCCTGTTTATCCAATTTCAGTCGCTGAGGTATTCTGACAAAACCATCCAGAGCCATTCCCCAGGGATTGAGTTGACGATTAATGTCATAACGCACGACCCGTATTGGAAACTGCATATCAAAATTTTTCACATTCATACCCCGAAACCATTCGCGTACATTCAAATCAATGTCCACTTGCCAGACATTAACCGCCAGTTTCTTTACTCGACTCTCAGTGTATTGATGACCAAATATTTCCTGTACACCCCGGACACGCTCACTCAGTTCCCCCTTTTTTTTCTTTACCTCATACAGGCTTAATAACTGATCTTTAAATGCCGGAGTCAGATAATATTTATAGGCTTCAATATTACGCTTAAAATCTTCTTCCCCGTTTTTGTTCCAGTTATTCAGTGCCTGGAGTATATTGGCAGCAAATAAATACACATTGGGTCTAGGGATATAATTGGCTTTTTGTACGACCTCATTACTCAGTTCCGGTGGAATATGCACGGTAATATCGTGCAGTCGTGACTGGTGAACCAGCATCCCAAGTACCAGTAGAAAACCAAAAAAAATTGAGATCCCCCGCCAGACTTTCTTTTTAAAAATCTCGTTATCCAGTGCATTTTTCGCAAATGACATTCTTTTTACTCCCTGTTGATCAGTATGTTGTACGACCCACACTCCAGCGTCCGCTGTATTTTATTACATTCAATTTTTTTAAACCCAGTCGGGATAACAACAAGGCCACTCTCTGCTGATAAAAACCATCCGGACGGCCTCGTTTGATCCGCTGAAAAAATGTCCCCATATACATAATTGAAATCATGGTAAAAATACCAATACTGCCGATCCCAACCAGCACCCGATCCATCCAGTAACCCAATAGTGTACAAATAGGCAATAACACAATAATGCTGACTATCAGTCCCAGTTTTAATTCGCTGCTGGACAGTCCACGAAAAATAACCGGTTCGTTATTGATCCGTTCATAGACTGTTCGCTCGTCTTCTGTCTGTGTTCCTACTTCCATAACCATTAATTCCTGATATGCATTAAACCTAAATGATCCCGGTGGCCTGGGTCACAATAAAGATCACAAATAACAAAATGACTGCACCCACCACTGCGGTCAGCCAGACTTCGGCATATTCCGTTTTCACCCCCGGAATAGCAAACATTCCAACCGGTGGCCTGGGATTGCGTCTGGCCTCATTAAATTTGGATAAAACGGCCACTGCTACAATGATAAACGTCATGATCACAATACCCCAGGCTATGGGATCGACCCCTTTATCCAGATACCCCGTTAGCAAAGCCAGCCAGTCACCATTGGTCGCTGCACCAGAACCACCACTGTCCACCGCCGTGGGCATTACAGCCATTAACTTTTTTGATGGCCAGAGTGTTGCCACAGTGGCCATCAAAATAGTCAATTTTTTAATCTGATAGGGCTTAGTATTCATATTGAATGCTCCGCTATGGTCATTAATTCGGCTTCCCCCGAAAGGGAAGCCGACTCACGCTTAATGATTTATATGACTTTGGTGGCTTCGGTTGCCAGAAAGACCATAAACAGCAAGATCACTACACCCACCCCGCCAGTCAGGCCCACTTCTGACCATTCAGCCTTACCCTTACGGGCATCATTAAATTTACCTAATGTCACCACAGCCAGAACAATAAAACCAAGAATGGCGACAGCCCAGGCAATCAAATCGGTACCTTTATCCAGATACCCCGTTAGCAAAGCCAGCCAGTCACCATTGGTCGCAGCGCCAGAACCACCACTGTCCACCGCCGTGGGCATTACAGCCATCGCCTGTAGTGGCAGTAGAGCCAAAGCGACGATCAACGCAGTCATTTTTTTCTTCATCTTCATAAGTCCTTTTAGGTTTTTCATTATTTATTTCCTCTTTTGAGTTTTGAGTTTTGAGTTAAGTTACGTGGTTAAAATGAAAACAATCAGCAGAAGCATTAATGTGGCGATGACAATCGAGCCAAAGCCTTCTTTTGCATTTATATCACCCTCTGCCCAGGCAACATATTGGGATTTGGCCAGCCAGGCCACAAATAAAAAATAAAATGCAGCAATAACCAGGGTGATCCCAAGGCGTACAGCCTTTACTCCAGTATAAGATGTTGCCGTAGATGAACTGGTGCTTTTAATACTTAAACTTCCTGAACTGCCGGAGAGCGCTTTATTCATTACAGCTTTCTGGGTACTGTCCAGAGCCACGACACAGGTACTGGTTAAAGTTACGGCTAACAGGCAAAGAATTATCATCAGGGCTTTCATTGACGATACTCTCCTTTTAATGGCGCTACTTTTCTAGGTTGGTTGCGAGGCGCATTAATATGAGCCAGCACACCCTGTTTCATTTGAGCCAGATCGGAACGCAACCAGTCATACTGAAACTTCACCCGGGCATCTTTATCCTGGTTCAGTTCTGCCTTGTGTAAAATCGCTTTCAGAGCCTCAATTTCATTAGCCAGCAGGGCCAGATATTCATGCTCTAAATCTTCCTGGGCCATAGCTTGTTGGCCGCTCATAAAAAGTGTTACCAGCATGACACTGAAAATAGCTGCTTTCATTTGTCGTTTCATGTGCGTATATCCTTATAAATATTTTTTAAAGGTTGCTGAGGAAACCGCAACCGCAATAGCCGCCAATAATGTAAACGGCACAATGATCAATGAGGGATGGACACTGAAGGGCATGGATAAATACACCACCCAGGCTGAAATCAGTGACGGTACCACCACTTTTTTGGCATGATGATACAAAAATGCTGACTCACGTCCCCCACCCCATCGACGTAAATCTCTTTGCACCAGTCCATCCGTAAATCCCGCCACCAACGCCAGAACAAACACCGGTGTCGCCAGAATTAAAATAGCCAGACGCACTGCAAATACCTGCGTCACCGCAATCATGGCCAAAATATAATCCCATAACGTCGAGGCGATCATATGAGCATAGCCCTGCAGCTGAGAGGTGGGTTCACTGGAAGCCCATTGAAAGAATTTCATCAACCCGGTCCATTCAAATAAATAATAATAGGAGGTGTCCGCCAGTTCCCTGGCAAAACGGGCAGGAGATGAGGTGATCAAGCTACGTCTGAAATCCTGATCCAGATATTCGATTTCAGTATTCAGCATACCCTGGGCATGTTCACTGCCCGGTTCATCCCAGAAAAAGGTCATACCAACCCATTCCACCGCAATGGAAAAAAACAGAGATAAAATTAATATGAAAAAAATTTTAGTGATCAGGGACAGGGTGTTACCTATCACCCCCTGTTTTACCGGAGGCGTTGATGTTCTATTAATGGGTTGTTCTGCCATAATTAATCCTCCATTCCCGCCAGAACATCATCCATATTAGTATCGATATCCATATTACTTCCGCTCATAGTCTTAAATGGGCGTTGAACCTCATACTTCTCACCAGATTTATCTACAATAGGCTTTTCATCGTAATAAGGACTGCTGTAAACGCTGTTATCCGATGTTTGCCACCAGTGATCGGATGAGCGGTAACGCCTGCTCATGTCATTGGCAATGGCCTGCAATGCTTTGGGCATCCCCTCATCGGCAGAATCATCCGGCAGGGGCATACGAATTTTCCATAAATTGCCCCCTTCCAACATGGCAAATGCCTGGCCTTTGGGTAACGCCATAATAATATTGGGTTCGAGCATCGCTTCCTGAGTCACTGAAATACGATCTTCGTTGCGTGAGGTAAAATCCACTTCACTACCGGGATCGGATGAGTCATTGGCCCCTGAGACCTGCATCATGGTCTGAATTTCTACTCTGGGTAACTGCATGGTCATCATCTCAGCCGTTTCTTCATCTTTTACCCGTAACATGATCATGGTATTGAAGTTACCGGCGACCTGTGAGGCTTTGGCCTTACTGCCGACCCGTGCCTCCACATCCGCCCAGACCTGGGTATAGGCAGTGACCTGAAAATTAGCCCCTCCGGCTTTGTTTAGCAGTGGTATAAATTCATCCCCCATCAGCTCATTAAATTCATCGGCATGAATACAGGTGACGGTTTTGTTTTTATTGGGTTGCCTGGGATCCTGTTCTGAGTTCGGCATCCCAATATCCAGACCATGCTTATAGATCTTACCGGCCTGAGATGTCAGATCAGCAAACATGGAATTACCCACTGCAGCAGCCACTTCAGAATCAGTCAGGGCATCTAATCCTACATAAACAATTGATTCAGAAGTGATCACCTGTTTCCAGTCAAAAATTGGGCGTGGGTCGTCCGGATCCAGATAATCCGGCGAGATCAGTTCGGCCACGGCTCCCGAAGTCAGCTTCTCCATCAGTGGCAGCAAGGAGGCCACCAGTTTGTCAAAATAGGATTTGTCATATTCAAAGGTCTTTAATAATGCTGCGGCCACGGGATCCACAACATTCATATCTTTAGCGTATTTGATCAGAGCATGGGCAAGGTTGGAACGATCCTGCATTTGTCGGGGCTTTTTCAAATCACCTTCGTCATACATGGTTTTTACCGTTTGAACCGGTTTTTGCCAGTCCTCATTACCTATTTTCTGGGTCAGAACAAATTCCAGATAATCAATCAACAATGGTTCAATATCCTGGCCGTAAAGCATGATCATGTCATAATCAATACGGCGTCCCAGGGCACTAGCCGCTTTGGCTATCACATTGACGTATCGCCAGACAAATTCTCTGAATGCCGCAGACTGCCCTTCCCCAGGTAACTGGCGTGAAATTCTTGAAGCCACTTCGGTTATGCGAGAAAAATCCCCGACCGGGTTATATCTTGCAGAGATATCAGGGTGTCCCAGATGAAAGACATAGAATTTATCCAGCCGTCCGGTGCGTTTGGCCTCAAGATACATTCGTCGCAGCAGTTCAGCATCCCCTTTGGGATCAAACACAATGACCGCATTACCGCCTCGATGAATATCCTGAGTGATCAGAATTTCAGCCAGGCGGGTTTTACCGACCCGGGTGGTACCCAATACCAGTGTATGCCCTACCCGTTCACCGAGATCGGACAGAACATTGACTTCATCCGGTTCAACCGCATGGATCTGAGCCAGACCACCGACCGGTGGATAAGGCGCAACCGGGTTCCACCAGGCTGAACGGGCCGTCAGATTCATGACCTCCTTTAATACCGGTGTATGTTCCCACTGCACTTCTTTTTGTCGAACCCACTGTAAATACGCTGGCGGCTGGATATAATGCTGAACTTCGGGACGCTGAGTATCTTTTAATCGCTGAGTATGCTTCTGTGTCCAGCGAAAGCCTTTGCCCAGATACATTTTCTTCTGGCTGACCGGTACTTCATCCGGGCGCATTTTAAAGCTCGGTACCCGGCGTATATTGCGCTGATAACGTAATACCCGTAACGCCTGTGAAGTACGCTGATAGCCCAGATACGTCATAATAACCGCCATGACATAACCAATTTCAGCCGACATCATTAAAGCCCAGGGAGCCAGAACACAAATCACTGCACTGCCCCAGAAAACGGTAGCACTGTACAGTTCTACCGGTGGTCTTAACAGAGCATCAATAGGATAGCTGTTCAACCTCATTGTTCGATCCCCCGTGCATTAATGAGCACTGGATAGTATTTGATCTGTAATTGTCGGGCGACATCATCCCCGGACATAGCCAGAACCTGATTGTCCGGTAGAAAGGCTTTGATTTTATTAAACTGTTTCTGCGTCTTGACATTGACCACCATAATGATGACCTTTTGCTGTTCGAGCTTTTTTTTATTTTTCTGTAACCATTGCACTGATAACCGGTCATATCCCAGCATGGCGATTTGTGTACTCATAAATTTGGCACTGCGCCAATGGTGAGAACGTAGCTTGCCTGGTTTGAGTAAACGACTCTTGATCGGGAAGCGTTTTTTGGCCAACGCTGCCAATTGCGCCTTATTTAAAGGTTGTCCAATGGATGAATTTTGTTGTGGATCATCCATTGTGATCCGCTTGAAATACTGTTCAGTGGAAACGCCGCCGTAATTGGCTATTTCAATTAACTGCGCCAAAACCTGCGATGAACCGCTGATTAAAAGCAACAGTATGATGAAACGGATAGATAAATATTTTTTTGTCATTCCTTCGACCCTTATCATTTATGCTCTGTCAATTTGTCTGAAACGTTTTTTTACCCGGCGCTCATAGTGTTTTGCCCGTGCTATCTGCTCCGGTTTATGGCCCGGTGAATGATACCGCCCTACGGCCTCCCACCAATCTTCATGCCCGGTTTTTTCAAACTCCTGCCTCAGTATTCGTGCGGCCACTTTCAGGTTGTGATACGGCTCTAATGCCTGCCACAAGCTACCCAGTTTATCTTTGTGGTATCGCCAGTTGACCTGTCCTGCCCCAATATCAATCAATGTGATCCCTCTGGAAACTGCCTGCTTTAATGCTTTATAGGCGGCTTTTCGGGTCGCATACCGTTTGCCCTTACCGGCAATATTCAAGGTCCAGGGCCAGGGTTTAAAACCATGCCGGGTACTTAACCCGGATTCCTGTGTCAATACGGCATAAAACACTTTTACCGGCACCTGATACTGCTGTGCAATCTTCCGATACCCAACCGGTATAGGTTCAGCCTGCACTGTCTGTACTGTAAACATCCAGAGTAATAAACTGCCTGCCAGTAAAACCCTTTTCATGATCAATGTACGTCTATTTCCTGATAACGGTTGTGCCCTACTTTTACCGCCACATACGGTACCTGGCCGGTAAACTGACTGATCATGGCCAGCCGACCCTGGTCATGATTGAGGGTAATAGAACGTGCGATGACTTTTTCCCGTGGGATTTGATGCGTCTTCGCCCAGCTGCGAATGGCATTATCATTTTTTGCATCTAATAGAAAAATATCGAGGTCCCTGCCCTGTTTAGCCTGCTCCAGTAAGACGTTTAACGCCTGTTCACACTTAATACAACTGTTTATGCTTGTAAAAAATAATAACCGCCCTGCTGTGAGGTTTACTGATGATCTATTCTGGATATTTTTGATTTTTTCCATATCGATCAGCTGGGCTTTAGGGTATAAACGATCCCAGGCCGCATCCACTGAACGCTGAAACGCCAGTTCTTTTTCTACCCGCTGTTTTTCAAACTTGACATGAAGCTCTGCATATCTTTGACGCTCCACCTCACCGGACGCCTCAACGCCCAATGCGGTGATTGGATCCAGATGGGGTGACAGTATGCCCCGAGAACCCTGCATCAGAGTTTGATAAATTGCCCAGTCCTTCTTTGTCAGCCCCCAGACTTCGTATGGCTTTGTGTTTAATTGACTCAGCTGATAGTCACTGCTTTTATCAGAGCGGTATTGATGATCCACTATTTTTTGTGCCTGACTCTTTAGATCAGATCCCCTGCCTGATAATGAGATCAGGCACAATGAAATAAACATCCCTGTCGTCAATCCCTTGTTCATATATTCTCCCTTGTTCCTTTTCCTATGAATCGTTATGTCAATCTTATTGGATCGGTGTACAAAAACTGCCATCACTGCGAATATAGCGTCGCTGCTGATACGGTACCGTGAGATCCCGCACCATCACATCACCCTGTCTGGATCCAAAACAGTCCTCTGATGCCGGACGTTCCACAATCACCACCAAATTCTTTTCTTCTGTTCTTTCAGGTTGTGCAAATATCTGGGCTATATCGCCTTCATCGGTATCACTGTATTGAACCTGTGCCGGTTCATCCATCGCTGCAGCGCTGAAATGATCACTGTTTGATACCGCAAAGACTGCTACTAAAGCTAAAATCAAAACTCCCATTATTATTTCCTTTAAATTGCAGTTTGTTTTATTGTTCGTCCGGTTTTGATCTGTTTAAATTCAACCATTGAATTTAACGCATCTATACGTGTTACTTTCCAGCCAAAACGTATATCACCCACACGAAGATTCTCTATACTGCCAATGTTATTGGCCTGGATGGCGGCATAGTCAAGACCATCCCATTGGTCGATTGAAACCAGTTTGAAGGGCAGTTTGTATCGTTTATACGAACGTTTTTTATTATGCCTGAGCGTCTTTTTAGCAACCTGTTTTGTTTTCTCACTGATGGATTTTTGCAGTTCTTCTGAATTTTTCTGCATCATGTTTTCCAGATCGTGCCGGATATTAGCCAGATCATCTTTACTGGGCATAGCTTTGGCAATTTGAAGGATCTGCTCAACGTGGCGGGTTAAATCATGATTTTGTGTTTCCAGTGATTTCATTCGGGACGTAATGTCATCCACCTGAAGATTCATACTTTCGATCTGTTCTTTCAATTTATCCTGTTCAGTCACCGGACCTACAGTCAGCGGCCTGACCTTCTTATTTTTTACAGTATCTTTTACAGATTGTGTCAAATCATTTCCGGGATCACGTTCCAGTGCATCAATGGGTAAAACAGCTTCGGTTTCACCATCTAAAGAAACGGCTGTTGCTTTATGTGGTTTTTTACTAAAGCCAAACAGACTGCCACCACCCACCAACAAAATGATCACCAGTGCTACCAGCATCCATTTAATATTGGCTGGAACAGGTTTTGGTGGTTGCTCCTGTGCACTATTTCGATCATCAGACTGAAAATCAATGATCTCTATTTCTTCTTCTGAAACATCCAGTTTTTCTGCTGACATCCTTATATATCCTTATTTTTGAGAAACGAGCGAACGGTATTGCGGTATCACTTCAAATGAAACGTAGCGATGAACCGGATCCGTTATCAGCATAAAAGCTGAACCAGATAACGTAGTTAATGCCTGTTTTACGGTCATGGGTCCCAACACACGATGGACTTCCGGTAGCGGTAACTGCATTAAAACGGACATATTGGGATCATTCGCCCACTGTGGAGCCAGACGATAACCACTTCTTTTGAGGGTATAAGAAATAGCCTGACCTACATTACGCACCTGACGGGGGAATTTAACGGTCACAATGGTTTGTAATGGGGCTTCCTGCCCAACTGTAGGTTCAGGCTCAACGGCTGAATACCGATCCGTCTGTATCAACCCATGATTATTATCGGCCTGCACCATAGATACGCCGATAAGATGAATTCCGATAATAAGCATCACTGCATTCCTGATTTGCATATCAACCTCTCCAATTTGTTGTCGAAACCGATATTAAACAAACGCCAAAAAAAAGTCAGCCTTGAATCAGGATATCCATTTCATCTGATTCCGCATTGACATGAAATACAATATATGATATGCAATGCAACCTAGGGTATTCACCAAGGCATATTTGTTTAAAAATATAAACCTGGAATCAGATATCCATTTCATCTGATTGATTTTGCATTGAACAAAAAAAAGAGGTAAAAAGGCACAAATCAATGGTAATGGGCCTATCAAAAAGGCCCCTCTCTCCCTTATGGTCGGGAGAGAGGGGGATGGTAAAGGACATTAATGGAAAGTTTTATTAAAGGTAAAAGGACTGTAAGGGTAAAACCCAGGTCCAGAAAAAGGCTAATTTTGCCCTGACATTCGATGTTAATAAACTCAAAGCGGAACTGGGACTACATGAACAAGGAATCGGATAAATTGAAACTACAACTGATACAACAACAACTCCAACGCATCCACAGACAACACTGGATGCCTACCCTAAAATTATTGATCAATAATTACAACGGGGCGATTGAAGATGAACGTCATAATATACTCGATAGTATGCTCGAAGTGCTAAAATCCCTGTATTTTAAAGATTCCCTGCTCACCTCACAGGCGGTTTTACGATTTCAGAAAATGTTCTGTTTTAATTATCGCTTTTATAAAGGCAAACCTGCGGTTTACTGGGATCCCACAAAAAGCTCATTTGCTGATTTTTCAAATGGTGAAAAGATTTTTATCTACGAAGGACATGATTCACATCCTGCGCCAGATATTTTAATGCGCTGGTTTTCTGAACGATTTGAACAGGATCGTTCTCTGAACTGAGGCAGCATGGTAAATGGCTAAACTACTCTCTTTTTTTGGGCTAAATAAACACTTTGCGCCAAATATATCCGGGCAAAAAACAGACCCGCTGGATGCACTGAACCTGCCGCCTATGACTGCGCCAGAACTGATCCGTTTTCTGGAACTGGAACACCGTATTCTGGCCATTAAACGTCTGGCCTCTGTTAATGATCGATACTGGAACAGTCTGTATCAGACCGCCATTAATAATGCTGCAGAAACCATTCAACTGATCCCTGCCTCAGCATCACATCATCATGCCGGCCCCGGTGGTTTACTGACTCACACCATAGAAGTCTGCGCCAATGCCATGCGTATTGCCAAAGCCTGGCAATTACCTCTGGGCGTGGGTCCGGAAGAACGGGCCAAACTCGATCAGGTCTGGCGATACGGTCTGTTTGCAGCAGCGCTATTACACGATATGGGTAAAACACTGGCTCTGGTTCGGATCACACTGAACCTGAAAAACGGTCAGACATCACCCTGGTCGCCTTATCTGGGTAAAATACCATCCGATACTCTATCTTACCGGGTTGATTTTCAGGTGGCCGATTATCAGCTGTACCATCAATTATCCGTATCTTTGATGGACTTACTGCCTCGTTCAGCCCGACACTGGCTATTACAGGACATGAAGTTAATGAAACAGTTGATTGCCTGGCTCAATAACGATCCTTACGAATGTGGTGAGATTGGTGAGATTGTGCGTCAGGCGGATCGGGACTCTACCGCTGCCGATCTGAAACTCGGTGGCCATCAGAAACGCTTCCCAGGTGCTTTCCAGTTACCTATGATTGATCGGTTAATGACCGCTTTACGACACTTGTTACAGGACGGCACACTGAAAATCAATCGCAATGGTGCCGCTGCATGGATTTATCAGGGCAGAGCCTATCTGGTTTGTCGTACCGTAGCACAGGCTGTTCAACAGTATCTGGCCGATCAGGGTGCCACGGATATTCCAACCGATCCGACCCGTTTATACGATACCTGGCAGGAGTATGGCTACGCACTGGATAATACCGAGGGTGGAGCCATCTGGAAAGCCCATATCATGGGTGAGGATTATGATCTAAAACTGACCGTCATGGTCTTTGAGGCGACCCGACTGTTTAAAGTCGGACATTTGCCATCGGATCTGAAAGGTGAAATCAAGATACTGTCACAGGACAGTGATATTAAAACGCTGTCACAGACCCCCTTATCTGATCACCATCATGAAAATAATGATGGCAGTCCAACACCACAAAATACTGTCACAGATACAGAATCCGAGTCTCAACAGGATCCCGATCCATTTGATTTATCTAATAACACCTCTGAGTCACCCCATACAGAAGAACATTCCCTGCCCGGTGCTTTACACACGCCGGATCCGGTCACTCAGCAGCACGGCACTGTTTCAACTATCGAAAATAAACAATCTGGCGCAGTTTCTGGATCAGAGAATTCAGAACTGGCGCAACCTAAAGTGCATCAGCCACTGGATTCTGGCGCAATTATCAGCGATCCTCAAAGTGCGCCTCAGCCCAATGACCCGCAAGTTGCTCAGTTTTTTATTCAGTGGATTAAAGGATCTCTTGCAGACAAGTCATTTCGAGTCAACCGGGCAGATACCCCGGTGCATATAGTGGCACAGGGTGTTGTTCTGATCTCCCCGGTGATCATTAAAAAGTTTTGTCAGAAAATGAAATATGAACAATTAACTGGCAGTAAACCCACCTGGAAGGTGGTTCAGTCCCAGTTTCATAAATTGAAACTGCATATTAGAACTGAAAATCATGTCAATATTCATAAATTTCAGATCAATGGCAATCATAAAAGCAGTTTTATGAACGGCTATTTACTACCCTATAAGATATTTTTTGATGAGGGGGATATACCGCCGATCAATGAACGGTTGACTCATATTGGTTAGCACCTTGAAATAGCCCGACGGTAACCTCTGGGCCATTTGTAGTCATTTAGTTACCAAAAAATTAGTCCCGATCAAATTCAATCGCCTTAAATGACTCTATTTTTTCCTTTCCAGTACATCCTATTAACTCAATGATCCAATATTTTCCTTCAACCACCTTAACAATTACTGAGTATTCTTTAGGTCTTTTTAAATAAAGGACTATACAGATATACTTG
>JALVAL010000436.1 GCA_027011205.1 Gammaproteobacteria bacterium | reverse complement strand
ATAACTAATCCATCTGTTTCTTTCCTAAAATTTTTTGATTCTGTTTTATACTTCGCCAGGACTTTTACTAATGAAATAAAAAATCCTAAACCAAGCATCAGAGAAATTCTTATAAAGAGCAATTTTAACCGGTGGAACAAAGGACCATAATTTAAATATGAACTCAAAATTTTACCCTTAATTATATATCAATACCTAAAATTGGAAAAAAATGGGCCTTCGGCATTGTTGCAGAGGTTATATTACATCAATCTTTCAACAAATTATCTGCCATTAGGTCAGTATTCTATTTATCGGTATTAGGAGGATTAAAAAGCGCTTATAATTTTCTATGATGGATTCAGTTGGCAACTCGATCTGCAAATATGACAAAGTGCTAAAAAAAAATCATACTAACAAGTGAATTCAGTAAGTATCACATATTTTTTCAACTACAAAATCGGCACATCCACCTCGGCATTCTCCTATATAATTTGCGTTTAAAAGACTTTGTCAGGACAAATCGCCAATACAAAGGCGGTAGTATCACCACACTTACCAGTATGCCATTCAACAATGCAATTCCAGGTCGTTCCACAAAAAAACGGATTACCACGAGGACGGCAAGATACGGCGACAACAAAATGAGCGGTTTTAGTATGGACTCATGCACATAGTTTCGCAGCGGCATACCCAGATTTTTGTGCGCATAATAGGGGGTGTACAGGCCGATACCAAGCCAGATGGGCAGGGCAAATGCAGCCATGGCCAAAAATATATTGGGAGTGGTTGTTGTAAACAGGATATAGACTATGAGCAGACCAGTGCCGGAGGCTGCCAACTGGGCAACTCCCAGTCGTCCGTGAATATTTGCCCCCATCATGATCCGGATCAGGGGGGAGTGAAAAACCGGCGGCAAAAAGGTGAGTAACATGACCAGAAACAGATACGGCTTCACATATTGACTTCCCATCCAGACGGCAAGCAGAGAGTCGCCACAGACTGCTAAAAAAATGACGGCCGGCAAAAGAATATAGGCGCTGTTGCGTGCCCCTTCAATCAACAAATCCTGCATGCCCTTTCCATCTCGACGGGCATGGATGGAACTTGCCGTGGGCACCAGAACCAGAGCATACCGATTAAGAAAAGTCTGTAATTGTCGCATCAGCCCCCGGGGCCGGGAATAGAGCGCCAGAAAGGCGGGGCCGAAGAACCAGACGATAAACATATTCATCGTTTGATTGGTCAGCATCTCACCGATGGACGGCAAATAGATTTTCAAGCCGAAATGGAGCATTTCTTTGGCCCTTTGCAGGCGAACATATTTCCAGCCAAGCCGAAGATCCGGACACACGCGATAGGCAAAAATAACGCGCAGACTCAGCACCGAGGCCTCAGAAGCAAAGTAGACAAACCCCAGGGTGCTCAGGCTACCATGGAGAAGCAGGACAATAATCATACCGACCAGGGTGGCTATACGACTGGCCATGTTAATATAGAAATGGATATCCCAGCGGAAGTGACCCGCCAGCACTCCACCAAACAGGGCAAAGGCGGTCTGGAAGGCCAGGCCAAGGCCGAGCCACAGAACAACCCACTGGGTCGGATGGGTGTAAGCGCCAAGCTTATCTTCCATAACACCAGGTAACAGATGGCAGGCCGACAGAGTAACTCCAACAATGACCAAGGCCATAACAAGGAGGACACAGCCGACGGAGCTTGCGGATATATTAACATTTTCCACATCTCCCTTGGCCCTGTACCGGGCAATATACCTGTTGACCGAAGACACCACCCCGGCCTGTACAAGCCCGAAATAGGCTATCAGGGTCCAGGAAAAATCCCAAGCTCCCAATGCCTGGCGGCCCATGGAATGGTCAATCATCCGGGGCAAGACAAAACCGGC
>JALVAL010000435.1 GCA_027011205.1 Gammaproteobacteria bacterium | reverse complement strand
ATTATTTTCTGGCTGAGGGTGCCGGTGAAGTTGAAAAAAAGAAAGTTATTGCTAAAGAAATTATTGATAGCTTAAAAACCAGGGTGCCTTTAATTGGTGAGTTATTATATCAATTGCAACCTGTTACAGAGCGTTTTCGTGCTATCTACCTGCGTTCCGAAATGGACAGTAATAAACCTGAGATGGTTTCTGATCAAGAGGAACAGAACAATAGTCAGCAAGCAGTACAAATTGATAATTCAATTTTTGATCTGGATATGGATTTTTCAGAACCAGATAATATCCCTTCGACTGAGCAGACTACAAATTCAATTAAAGGTCATGCCAGCAGCAACCTGTTTATTCGCGGTGTATTGCAGGAATGGGTAAAACATTTAAGGGAAATTCCTGAACGTTCAGAATTAATGAATTATTTAGGCTTCTCAAAAAAAGCAGTGGAGTTGTTGATTGACGAATTAATATCAGCCATTGATCGTTTGAAACTGGAGCAACGCCTGATAGAAGCGATTAATAAAACCGAATTACAGACTACAGCAACCCGAAGTCGCCTGGTGGAACGTCAGGTATTAGTTGTCAGCACCATTATTAATGAGTTTTTGTCGACTTTAGGTATAGGCTGGATACCACTTAAGGAACGCGAAGATAGCAATGTTCAGGCAGGCCGAAAGCTGTTTACACCTGCGGATGAAATTAAACCAGGTCAATTACCAGATATAAGAGAACAACCGACTCGGTATACTGAAATTTACCTGCGTGATTGGTTTGTTGCTTTAGGCAAACTGATTATTGCCAATGCAGGGCATAGTGCAGGACGGGATATATCACCTGAGCAAAACGAGGCTTTAGGTCAGTTAATGGCACTGATAGAGGGAAAATAGTAATAAAATGGCTAAAATACAATTAACGTCAGAAACACGTTCTTTAGATAGAAGAAAACCGGGTTATGCCTTATTAAAAATAACCGGTTGGAAACATAGCCCTGAACAGACTCAGATGTCCATCCAGAGTAGTGAAGATGAAAAATTTCTGGGTATGGATGGGCAATGGGAACCCACTCCTGTCTGGCAGTCTTTAAGCAATATGATTCAGATCGAAGATAATATTTTAGAAGGTGATGTCGGTCCAACATTGGTTGATCCTATTGTTAATGCACCTAATAATTCTTATCGAGTGACTTTAAAGAGTGATTCTGAGTCTGAAGTCAAGACGATGCGAATTGATAATAATATCCTGGCTTCCAGTGCATCGGGAAGTGCACCGGATTCTTTAGCTTTTGGAAACGGTTTTATTCTGGGTGATGTTGATGTTGATAGCCATGTGACTGAGACGACTGAGGAATCGGAAAAGCTGGATTTATCTGATTCTGATATTGATATAGAACCTGAAAAACCTGTTAATCATGTTACTGAGACTGATGACAGCAGTAAAAAATCATCGTTCTTTGCTGATAATAAATTAATGATTATTATCCTGCTTGTACTGCTGTTACTGGCTCTTCTTGCTGCTGCAGCCTGGTATTTTAAATGGCTGTCTTCTGAATCATCTGGCCTGGTTACGCCTGAACCCGTTGTTGTAGAACCGCTTAAGCCAGTCCCTCCGGAATCAACTCCGGAATCAGTCAAACGGCCTCCAGTGCCGCCGATAACACATCGTCCAGCTCCGGTGGCATCAAAATTGACTGATATGGAGTTATTGCGACAATTTCTGGCGACCAAACCTTCAACGGATGACATTCTTGCCAGGGCCGAAGAATGGAAAAATGGACACTGTAAAGCCATGTTAAAGATGATGGTCTATAGTGGGCATAAAAACAATGATTCCCGCATAACATTTGAATATGCAAAGATGTACGATCCTAATCTGTTTAAGGCGGGGGGGTGTATTG
>JALVAL010000434.1 GCA_027011205.1 Gammaproteobacteria bacterium | reverse complement strand
GTTTCTTGCCTGTTTTGTCTTTGCCACTCCAAGAATAAGTGACGTATTCTGCAATTTTATTTGATTTAGTTGCCATAGTTTTTAATCCACTGTTATTCTGTTGGCTTCAGCTAAGCTAGTGATGCCATTTTTTACTTTTAATAATGCTGATTGTCTTAAATCAGGTACTTTATCTTTTAACGCTTGATCGGCTATTTCTAAAGCATTGCCACCTTCAAGTATAATGCGTCTGATATTGTCAGACATCGGCATCACTTGGTATATACCAACGCGACCTTTATAGCCTGATGAACATTTACGACACCCAATTGCATCGTAAATTTGAATGTCTTTGATGTCATCTTCAGAAAACCCTTCTTTTAATAGAGCCTCTGCAGGATATTCTCCAACTTCCTTGCAATCATGTAGGCGTCGCCCTAGTCTTTGTGCGATAACGATTGAAACGGCTGAAACAATATTAAAAGGAGCAATACCCATGTTCATTAAACGACTGATAGTTTCAGGCGCACTATTTGTATGTAATGTTGACAAGACCATGTGTCCTGTTTGAGCTGCTTTGATCGCAATTTCAGCAGTTTCAAGATCTCGAATCTCACCAACCATAATAATGTCAGGATCTTGACGCAAGAAGGATCGCAAAGCTGCTGCAAAAGTCATGCCTTGGCGTTCATTTTGTTGGACTTGGTTAATGCCATTTACTCGAATTTCCACAGGGTCTTCAACCGTTGAAATATTAGTGCCATCGACATTGAGTATATTTAGAGCCGTATAAAGTGATACAGTTTTACCACTTCCTGTAGGACCTGTTACGAGAACCATTCCATACGGTTTATGTATGGCATTAATGAATAGTTCTTTTTGCTCTGGTTCATAACCGAGCATGTCAATGCCCATTCTTGCCGCAGAGGCGTCCAAAATACGCATAACAATTTTCTCGCCAAACAATGTCGGGCAAGTACTGACACGAAAGTCAATGGATTTAGTCTTAGACAAGTTTAACTTTATGCGCCCATCTTGAGGAACACGTCTTTCAGCAATATCTAATCGTGACATCACCTTGATGCGCGAAGATATTTTCATAGTCATGCCTTGAGGAGGGCGAGCCATAGTTTTTAACATACCATCGACTCTATATCGGACTCGGTAATTTTTTTCATAAGGTTCAAAATGAATATCAGAGGCTCCACGTTTTATCGCATCTAATAAGACCTTGTTGACAAATTTTACAATTGGTGTGTCATCTGCATCGCTTGAATTGTCGGATGTGTCTTCTTGAATATCTGCAGTATCTTCAAAATCTAAATCTTCCAAACCTTCATCATCTTCATCCTCATCCATCATGGAGTCAGCTTCTCTTAGGGCTTCATCAATTATCGAAACCAAGGTATCATGTTGAACAACGATAGGTTCAACAGCCATATTGGTGTGAAATTTAACCTCTTCTATAGCTGTGACATTAACAGGATCTGCAATAGCAAGAAATAACTTACTTCCTCTTTGATAAAGTGGTAAGACATTGTGTTTATGAATAAGTTTTTCTTCAACAAGCTTTAATGGCAGTGTTTTTAAATCCATTACAGATATATCGAAAAGTGGAACGCCATATTCTTGAGATGAAATGTAAGCCAATTCACCTGCTGGAGCGATATCATTTTCAACCAAGTAGGTAAATAAAGGAATCCGACGTTTCTTAGATGTTTCAACTGCATCTATTGCCGCTTCTTCTGTTAGTACTGAAGAAGCAATAAGTTTCTTCAGGGTTCCATTTAACATGATTTTTGGTGGTATTTGAGCCATTTTCATTAAAGTCTAGGTAAATATTATAGTAATTTTCTTATATATATCTGTACTTTACACGATTTTCTTAAATTAATGAACAACTATCTTATC
>JALVAL010000433.1 GCA_027011205.1 Gammaproteobacteria bacterium | reverse complement strand
TGTAGCTTGACCCGTGCCTGTCATTCAGAGCAAAAAAAACAGGCAGGGTATCAAAAGAGCCCTATAGTTAAAAAAATCCATTTTATAGGAAATGTTCAATTTTAAATTGATTCAGCGAGAATTGCTGCTTCATTACTGGGCAGTTTGACTTACCAATAGGCTTTTAATAAAGTGAACTATTCACACGAAAAGACAACAATTTTTTATAACAAATGTTTGCTCTGGATCACAGGGACGCAACAACTATTAACATTCTAGAGAAAATCGAAAAGATTTCCTTTTTAAATACTTTCTCTGGAACCCCCTGTGCCCAAAGAAACAGGCGTTATGTCTTCAATAAATCCCCATTTACCTCATGTTTATAGGTTTTCATTGCGTAATATTATTATTTCAACTACAATTCTCCCTATACGGGAGATGAATTTAACTTATGAGAGTGATTGCTAAAAGCACTTTAAGAAATTTCTGGGAGCAACCAGCCTATCGTGACTCTAAAGGTTCACTTGAAAGTTGGTATGAAGAAACCATAAAAGCAAATTGGCTTTCACCACAAGATGTAAAAAATCAATATGGCAACGCAAGTATATGCGGAAATAATCGAGTGGTTTTTAATATTGGCGGTAATAAATACCGATTAGTGGTTGAAATTCAATATCAAGCTGGTATTGTTTGGGTAAAATTTATAGGCACTCATACTCAATACGATAAAATTACTGTAGAGAATGTAAATGAATATTAAGCCAATACGAAATGATCAAGATTTAAAAAAGGCATTTCACCAATTAGAAGGCGTGTTTCAGGCTGAAAAAGACACTAAAGAACATGATGAAATGGAGGTGTTAGTTACCTTGATAGAGGCCTATGAAAATAAGCATTACCCTATTAGCCCTCCTCAGCCAATAGAAGCAATTAAATTTAGAATGGAACAACAAGGTTTAACAGCTAGAGATTTAGAAACTTTTATTGGTAGTAGCGGTAGAGTGTCAGAAATACTCAATAAAAAACGCCCTTTGAGTCTACGCATGGTTAAACGATTACATGACGGTTTAAATATTCCATACGAAAGTTTACTAGCTGATATTGCTTGAAATTAATGAAAAGTCAGGACATAACCAAAAAATGCATCGGAGGCAAAAAGACGCCCCGATGATTTGAACGTTAGCACCCATAAAAACAAAAGTATGGCTATTTAGCCATATCAATGCTATATTTATTCTATGAGTGAACAGGACTTCGAATGGGATGAATCAAATAATCAGGAAAACCAACAAAAACATGGTGTTACCTTCTATGAAGCACAACATGCCTTCCTAGACACAAACCGTGTTATTGCTGAAGATTTAGAGCATAGCCAAGCTGAAAAACGATATTATTGTTTTGGCTTAAATGAACAAGGAGATGGCATTCTTACCGTTCGGTTCACTTATCGGTCTGGTTGCATCCGTATTTTTGGTGCAGGTTATTGGCGTAAAGGTAAAAAGATCTATGAACAAAACAATTCAATATAGTAACGAGCCAATCGGTGATTTAAATCTAATACCTGATTTTTTACCATCACCAGCAGAGCTTGCACTCAAACAACAAAACACTAAGGTCACAATTTCTCTTAGTTCAGAGAGTGTCGCCTATTTTAAAGACACTGCAAAAAAACATCACATGCAGTATCAAAAAATAATTCGGCAATTACTCGATGAGTATGTAGCTCACCAAAAAAGTGCTAACAAGTAGCTCAACCCGACCATTTATACGCCGTTTCGCTTTGCTACACTCTGTATAAATGGCCGGTTAGCATGAGCGTTAAGTGTAAATAATATATATGATGGGTGTCTGCTAATATTTGTTTCAGGATCCGTATTCATCCCTGTCACCCAGAATGACTATAGAACAGATTGTAGGAGAAGGACTGAAAATTCATTTTCCACATCTTAACAAGGCTGAACGCAGGGTTAAAATAAAAAAAACGCTCGCTGAAGTGGGGCTGGAAGAGGATATTTTATGGCGCTATCCTCACGAATTTTCAGGAGGACAACGACAGCGTATAGCCATAGCCAGAGTGGTTATACTGGAACCCAAACTGATTTTACTGGATGAACCCACCAGTGCGCTGGATGTATCGGTACAGAAACAGGTATTAACCCTGTTAAGGGTATTACAGCAAAGACATAAAATTTCCTATCTGTTTATTACCCATGATTTAAAAGTAATAGAAGGCGGTGGCTCATCGTATTATGGTCATGAAGGAAGGGCGTATTATTGAGGTAGGTGAAACGAAAAAAATATTCACTGCTCCGAAAAAGGACTATACTCGCCAGCTTTTAACCGCATCGTTATTTAAAACCGATAAAAATGAATTACAGGCAATTTAAAAGGTAATATTGCTGGCTATTCTATTCTATAATTAATTTTGTTATATTTAATCTTAAACTAAACGACCAGACAGGACTTCCGGTTAATAATAATAACAATACCTATAAACCACAATTGATGGTTTCTGGCTATTTGATAATATTCTTCAGGATGATTTTCTGATTCTCAACCCTTTTTATATTTTTATTGGAGAACTGTTTTGTTTAAAAATATTCTGGCTTTTATTGGTCTGTTAAGTATTATTGCCTGTGTTGTCCTGTATCTGGGCTTAAAAAATACCTTTAGTGAATTCGATCCCGGTGCGGCTAAAACATATACCGATATGGTAAAAACCATTCTTGAAACAAAAGAAGCTGCCAGTGCATCAATATGGCGGGTTCCTGTACAGGATGGTCTAAGTGCTGAAGACGTTGAAGAAACCATGAAATTTGTGGCCAATGAGCACAATATTTCCAATGTGGGCGAACTGCCATTATCAAAAGATATTAGCGCAAAACTGGGCAAACCCTATCGTTTCGTTAAAATATTTCTGTTTTGCAATTCTCTGACTGCGGCACAAATGCTCGATTATAATGACGCTTTCTCTGCATATCTGCCATGCCGGATCACTTTAATAGAAGACAATACCGGTAAACTATGGCTTTATACGCTAAATATGGATCTGATGATCCATGGTGGCAGGCCATTACCAGCTAAATTAAAAGCAGAGGCCGAGAAGGTTAAAGACATTATTCTCGATATTATGAATCGTGGTGCAGAGGGTGACTTCTAATAGTTTTATTATCTAATTCCTTGAAAATCAATTAATGATGCATCCTGTTATACAGGAAGAAAATACCGGGTGTGCAATAGCGAGTTGTGCGGCTATTGCACACCTGTCTTATCAGCAGATGAAAGATATTGCCAATTCCATAGGTATTTATGCTGATGATCCCTCGCTCTGGTCTGATACCCGCGCTATTAAAAACCTGTTAGCACAGCTGGGCATACCAATAGTGGAAGAGAAAAAAATTTTTTCCCGTTGGGATAAGCTACCTGACTGTGCCTTACTGGCTATTAAATGGCATTCTATTGCTGAGCTGTCCTTCTGGCATTGGGTGGTTTTTACTCGTCAGGCCGGGCAGCCTTATATTCTGGATTCCAATGCTGGACTTAAGCACAATCTCAGGACTGATTTTGGTCGTATTAAGCCTAAATGGTTTATTGAAATTGTAAGATAAGGTTCAAATCATTGTAGGAAATCAAGCACATTCACAGATTTATTTCATTTGTATATAAATAAATGCTTATTTACTAATATAAATATATGATTATTAGCTATACTTAAACCTAAATAAATCAGTTGAACCTACTGCGAATGTCCAGCACTCTGATCATTCTCGCTACGTTTCAACTGATTTATTTAGGTTGAATTGTTAATATAGATCAGAATAATTGCGAGATTATGTTTAGCCATTCTTTTACACATGAAATAGAAGATGAATTTTTTCAGATAAAACTGCGCCTGGGTTTTGTTCTGTTCTGTGCACTGGCAATATCTCTACTGCAAATTTTTTCTTTTCCGCTGGATGTTGTCCGCAATAGTTATATCTATCTATTGTTGGCTTTTGTAGCTTTATATAATATTTTTTACTATTTTTTTATCCGTTACTTTCCCGAACGTTATATTTTTTTACGTTTAATACTGGTTATTGCAATAGACATTAGTTCTACTGTTTATGAACTTCATCTGGTCGAACATTATGCGGCCTTATTCGCACCGGTATTATTATGGTATATTGTCGGTTATGGCATGCGATATGGCGTTTTAATTGGCTATATTGCCTCAATTTTTACTATATTCTGCTGGCTGATCCTTATTAATTTTTCAACTTTCTGGTTGGACAATAAATATTTTTCCTATGGCTGGGCTGTTGCCTTTATTGTTATTCCTCAATATTATTTTGTTCTGGTTAAACGGCTTCATCATGCTATTAACAAACTTAATATTGCCTATAAAAATGTTGAGCATGAGGCACAATATGATCACCTTACCGACCTGCCTAATCGATCATTTTTTCAGGTTAAACTGACCACAATGCTTTCTAAAGCCATTGAGATAAATAGTAAAATTGCGCTTTATTTTATTGACCTGGATAATTTCAAGAGGGTCAATGATACTCAGGGGCATGATATCGGGGATTCGGTTCTGATTGAAGCGGCAATTCGATTGCGGGATGTGTGTGAAGACTATGGTTCTGTGGCACGCCTGGGAGGGGATGAATTTGTATGTATTGTTAATTATGAAGATGAAAACAGTTTATATGTACTGGCCGGAAGCATTGTTCAGGCACTGGGTAAACCTTTTGAAAGTACTCAGATCCCTATTTCAGCCAGTGTCGGGATATCACTTTATCCCGATGATACCAAAGATCAGTTTATGCTGAAAAAATATGCCGACAGAGCGATGTATGAAGCTAAACAAAGAAATAAATCAACCTTTGTTTTTTTTCATGATATAAGCTAGGAGTCTGTCCGATAAGACAGCTTGAACTATTTTTATTTTACGAGACCTCATAAGGCTTCGTCCTTAAGGTCGAGGATAGCAAAGAGGTGACAGTTATTTCCCAAAAGCCTTGTCTATGAGGCGAGCTGCTGGGTTTACAGGATTGAGAATAGTTTGTGTTCTTAAAAATACTTCTTCAGGTACGTTTAATGCGCTTTTCAGTGCAATATCTCGATCCCATTGATTTCTTATGCCGCCGGCTTCCCAGGCATCAGCGATACTGATATGATTAATATGATACCAGGGAGATGTCATGGGAAAAAATATCAGCGGCCAGTCTGAACCATAGATCATTTTCTCCTTAACAGCCTTTTCTTTTAGTGCTACTGCCAGGTAATTTAATTTATTGGCCTGAGTCAGACTGGAGATATCGACATAAAGGTTAGGGTATTTTTTCAGCATGGGTAAAATTCGTGAAAAATTATCCTGTCCCTCAGTTTTCCCGGTAGTGGCAATATGTGCAGCAATAACGGTCACGCCTAATTCCAGAGGCAGTTTAAGGCGTTCGGGATCGGCCAGTTCATTTTTAGCATTGGCAAAAGATTTTTCCATACCGGTATGAGTCAGCAGAGGAATTTTTAAGCGGGCCATTAAACGATAAAAGCTGGTATATTGCTTATCAGCAGGATCAATATTCATAATGGAAGGTATCCACTTAATCAATACTGCACCCTGTTTTTTGACCTGCAGAAGACGTTGTTCTGCATCATCCCGGTTAGGATTAATACTGGCGCCGAAAAGCAAATTATCATATTTTGCAGTTTCTGCAGCAACATAATCATTGGGCACAAAAATCTGGGTTGCCTGAAGATTAAGCTGACCTTTGTGCTCTCCTTTGCTGTCAACATAGCCATCCATTGCCAGTATAACTGCCTGTTTAACCGTTTTGGAACGGGCAATTTTAGCACTGATTTTTTTTACCAGTATCTGATCGCCATGCTTAATCAGTTCATTTTCAGTAACATCCATAGACCATAGATATAATGGGAAACGGAAATTATTACGCATATCCTTATTTATAAAGCAGCCGCTGTTGCCATAACCAAGACCGGCGATGTGAACATGATCATCAATGATGGTTTTTCCAGTGCCCGGATCAAGTTTATCCAGCTGAGTTTCACGCAGCAGCATAAACAGGCTGAAGCTGATAACTAAAACAAAAACCGTAAATTTTTTCATGTTAGGATTATTTACTGTCAGATTCAGCTGAGTAATTTTTCAAAGCGCGTCTGC
Organism: Gammaproteobacteria bacterium; assembly: GCA_027011205.1. Lineage (GTDB taxonomy): Bacteria > Pseudomonadota > Gammaproteobacteria > GRL18 > GRL18 > JANELJ01. Next base: position 769 of record JALVAL010000433.1, on the reverse strand, counting down.
AAGTTCTTGTTCTGAGAGTAATTGCTTATGACATACCATTGCTGCTGCAATTGACAGGGGGAGTAGTCATTGTTGTCAGTATCCATATTAAGCTGACCGAGGTTGGAATTAAGCAGCTCAACCTGCATTTGCATGCGTTCTTTGTGCTGTTCTTCTGGTGAGTTTTTTCCGGTCAGTATTTCGTATTTAAGACAAAACTGCTGTTTTTCATGTTGCTCTGTTTCTTTCAGGGGCGTTTTATCATGGGTGATATTTTTTAAAGCCTGCTTATAACGCCGCTGAATTTGATTCTCCAGTGACTGTGTTAGTGAACCGAGTTCCTGCCATTGCTGATTAATTGTATCGAGCTGAATTTGTTCACCTGGCTCAAGCATTTCTAATTGAGTACATAGTTCGGCTTTTTGTTTAAGCAGATCAATTTCCTGTTGCTGCTCCTGTTTCAGTTGTTGTGCGATTTTCTCCTTAAAGGCTTTGCTGGCTTTAGCGTAACGGGCATTGACATCTTTACTGATAGCTTTTGCCTGAGAAATCAGCTCCTGCCATAATAGCTCAATGTCATTAAAGGCATTTTGCAGATCTTTATGTCCAAGAGGTTGTTGATTCAGGGCTTCAAGATTTTCACAAATGGCTTCTTTTTCATGCAGGCGTTCAGAGTTTTGAGAATTTTTCTGTTCGATATTCTGCTGACGTTTATTAAAAATCAGGTCACAGGCGGAGCGGAATTTCTTCCATAATTTATTACGCTGATAAGGAGAAACTGGACCGATGG
>JALVAL010000432.1 GCA_027011205.1 Gammaproteobacteria bacterium | reverse complement strand
GTGTGGGCATTATAAACAACCTTTTTTTTAAATACCAGCCTTGAGAAAAATTTTTATTGTCATAACGCAAATAAAGTGAATTTTCCTTGATTTAAATTGTCTTAAACTGCATATTAAACAAAACAACTACTAAATTATAGCTTTGGAGGCTAATAACAAATGAATCGTCCCGTTGAATTAGTTCAACAGCGCAGCACCGGCGCTGTTCTGGAAACTAATAAAGTACTTAAAAACACTTATGCTCTACTTTCTGTGACTTTAATGTTCAGTGCCTTTATGGCCTATATTGCTATGCAAATGGAAATGCCTGCCTTTATGCCCATGGTAGCCAGTTTAGGCGCATTAGGTCTGATCTGGCTTGTTTTACCCCGCACAGCCAATTCAGTGGCTGGAATTGGTGTTGTTTTTGCCATTACCGGTTTATTGGGTTTTGGATTGGGTCCTATTTTAAATCAATATTTGCAACTGACTAACGGCTCTCAGCTGATTATGACTTCTCTGGGCGGAACCGGGGTTATTTTCTTTGCCCTGTCTGGTTATGCTCTGGTCAGTCGTCGTGATTTCAGTTTTATGGGCGGGCTTCTTTTTGCCGGCATGGTTCTTATCCTGATTGCAGCCCTGGCTAATATCTTTTTAGATATACCCGCTTTGAGTCTGGCAATTTCTGCCATCGTAATTTTAATTATGAGCGGCTTTATTCTTTATGATACCAGTCGGATTATAAACGGTGGTGAAACCAACTACATTCTGGCAACCGTGGGGTTATATCTCAGCCTGTATAATATTTTTGTTAATCTGCTGGCCCTGTTAGGTGTACTATCCGGTGATGATTAATTAATATCGAAATTTAGAGGCTGTTGACAACAGTCCCTATTCAACTTTAATAAAAGACCTGGTTTATTTATAATCCGGGTCTTTTTTTATCATTACAGGTTAAATATTATGAATTGGATGAAAATTGCTTCGGCTGGCTTTATTGTTTTAATGCTGGTCTATTTATGGCCAAGAGCCAAATATATGCTCAATAACAGCCCTAAACCCAAAGGCAATGATGTTATGGCAGCGGTGATCCCTCTGCTTTTAGTGCTGGCATTTATTTTTCTGTTAATCAAACTTGTCTGAAATCAATATAATGTAATAAGAACAAACAAAATCTGGAATATGCAAAAACGTTCTCCTCCCCGTTCTGAGCATGAATTACTTTCACGTGTGAATGAAATATCCGGTCAAACCCTGGCTCAACTAGCAGCTAAAGTCCATTGGCCCGTTCCCGCTAATTTAACGCGGGACAAAGGATGGATTGGCCAGTTAATAGAAGTTCATCTGGGTGCTTCAGCAGGCAATCTTTCTGAGCCTGACTTTCAGAAGCTGGGTATTGAGCTAAAAACCATTCCACTGACTGTCAACCATCAGGCCAAGGAAACCACCTATGTCTGCACAGTCCCCCTGCTCAATAATATTGGGCTTCAATGGTGTAATTCCTGTGTTTATAAAAAACTCAGCACCGTATTATGGGTTCCCGTAGAAGCGGATCCACAACTGGAACTGGCAGAGCGTAAAGTAGGCAGTGGTTTTCTCTGGTCGCCGGATACAGATGACCGGGATATACTACAAACTGACTGGGAAGATTTTATGGAGTTGATTAGCCTGGGAGAGGTAGAAAGTATTACCGCACATCAGGGGGAATATCTGCAGATCCGCCCTAAAGCCGCCAATGCATCGATAGTAACCACCGGAATCGGAACAGATGGATTAAGAATGCAGACACTTCCCAGAGGTTTTTACCTGAGAACATTATTTACCAATAAGATTTTACAAAAGCGTTTCAGTAGTGGTTGAATTGAGCAGATTTTGTAATTATTCAGTCAGGTATAGCTTTCCCCTGCCCTATTTTGCATAATAAACATCTTATAAATTGGAATATCCGGTATGCACACTACGTTTAAAAAAATAGTTTTTATAATAGCTGCACTGTGTTTTTTGCTGATAACATCGTTCAGCTATGCAGAGCAGAATACTGCCCAGGACAACCCCCCTGCGGCAACAACCAAGAAAAAACGATACTATATTGTCGAAGTAATCCTGTTCAGACATCTGAACGAAAATGGTATGCAGGATGAGTTCTGGAGTCGCCCGGAGGATCAGCAACTGAACAATAACAGACCCGATGCCATTAATAATGACATCCCTGCTCTGGCAGAATACAGCCTGACCAATAAGCAATTTTTACCCTTACGTAATGGTATTGCCGCTTTATCACCCGCGCATTACAAACTGGCAGATTCGGCCGCAAATCTTCGCTATTCTCCTAATTATCAGTTGCTGGCTCATTTTGGCTGGACACAACGTTCATTATCAAAACGCAGCGCTTTAGCTATTAAAATCAGCGCTGACAATTTTTCTGACAGTTTATTACCCACCGGTGAATTAAAACTGTACGCTTCCCGTTTTTTGCATTTAAAGGTGGATTTAAGTAGCTCCGTCTGTAAGTCTGTTGCCCACACTCAAACCATGGCAGAGAGCGAAGCTGTTGAGACTGATAAGGATATCGACAAAAAACTGCAACAGGGAGGGCTTACACCAGAAGAGAATGCAGGCACAGAAAACCCTGCACAAACCGCTAATAACTGTATCAATAATACCTATCGCTTTAAACAAAACCGTAAAATGCGCAGCAGGGAATTACATTATCTGGACAATCCGGTTTATGGTTTACTGGTGTATGTCACACCATTTACCGTCGGTGGTAAACCCAACACCTCGCCTTAAACCTGGAAAAATCAGTTTCCCTCTAACTTTACCTCGGCTATCCTTGACCTTAAGGACGAGGCCTTACGAGGTGCCGGGGAAAATAAAGCATAAGAACAGTCTAAAAGTTTGACATCATTTGAGCCAGCAACTGACGAACTCTGGCCATGCCCTCAAGCAGGTTCTGATCAATAACTTCCATGCTGATTAAGTTACAACTTAGACCCGCAGCCCAGTTGGCATTAACACAGATTGACACATATTCCATCTGCAATTCTCTGGCCAGCGCTGCTTCTGGCATACCGGTCATGCCAACCATATCACAACCATCTCTTTTCAGACGTTGAATTTCTGCAGCGGTTTCCAGACGAGGACCTTCCGTTGCCGCATAGGTACCGCCTTTTATAATATCAATGTTTGCCTGTTCTGCAGAGCTGCATATTATCTCACTGAGCTCTGTGCTATAGGGATAAGAAAAATCAATATGCGTTACATGACTTAAATTACTTTCGAAAAAGGAATTTATCCGACGACTGGTATAATCGATAATCTGATCCGGAACGGCCAGAGTACCCGGACACATATCTTCCCTGATACCCCCCACTGCGTTAATAGCAAAAATACTGGTAACACCAACTTCTTTAAGTGCCTTAATATTAGCGCGGTAGTTAACCATATGCGGTGGAATATTGTGAGCGTGACCATGACGTGCCATAAACACCACTTCCTGATCGGTCACATGATCGATATTACCAAATGCCAGGGATGAGGAAGGCTCACCATAGGGAGTCATGACAATTTCCCGACGAACGATTTCCAGGTTTTCCAGTTTGGTTAAACCAGTACCGCCAATAATGGCAAATTTTCTATTCTTCATATTAGCCTGCATGTCAATAATTTTATAGTCCTTTTACGGCATAAATACCCGGCGCATTACGCAACATACCTTTATAATCCATACCAAATCCAAAAACATAACGATCCGGTACTTCCAATGCCACAAAGTCGGCACAGGTATTATTTTTTCGATCATGACGTTTATTCACCAGAACCGCACTATACACTTTAGCAGCCCCCTGTTTGAGACAGTATTTTTTAATTTCATCCAGGGTTATGCCTTCATCATGAATATCATCCACCAGTAAAACATGACGGTCTATTAAGTCTATCCGTGGTTCAACCAGCCATTTTAATTTACCACCACTGGTTTTATTACGGTATCGGGTGGCATGGATATAATCCAGCTGCAAGGGGAAATCCAGCTCCGTCAGTAACAATCCCATTGGTATGATGGCCCCGTTCATTACCCCCAGAACCAGAAGATTTGAATCAGAAAGCTGCTCTGTTATCACTGCAGCCAGCGTCTCTACAGCTCGATGAACCTCTTCTTTAGTGTATAAACAGTCTGCCTGTTCTTTTACCTGCCAGCATTCATGCAGCAGGCTATCAAGTTTGCTCATATATTTGTCGGTTAATAGGTGAAAGTTACAGTATTATCATCCATGGCTTCAGAAATAACGTAGGCACCACCAATGGTTTCAATAATTTCAGGGATCAGATCATCTCCCCAGAGTTCCAGCGTCGAAGTACAGACCTTAAATTTAACACCGGCTTCATAGGCTTCTCGAATATAATCATAAACCGTCTGCTGACTATCCGGTTTAATAAATATTTTTTCTGCAACCCCTCGCACGGCCAGTTCGCCAGAGCGGCCAGTAAGAATCACTTCCACATCATATTCCATCGCCGCAGCCACTGTAGCCTGAAAAAAAGGTGCGCCCAGCTCTGCGCTATTATTCGGATCGGTATTGACCATTACAATTAATAATTTATCTGCCACGTCACACCTCTGCTGTTCCTGGTTTTAACTGTTTTAACTCACCGCTCATATGTATAGTTGAGGTTGGGAAAGCCACTTCAGCACCATGTTTTTCAATAATTTGAATAATACGAAATAACACATCCTGTTTCACTTTATGATATTTCACCCAATTAGTGGTTTTAGTAAAAGTATAGATGAAAAAATCCAGTGATGAGGGGGCGAATTCATTAAAATTAACCATTAAGGTCTGAGTCGAGTCAATTTCATCATGATAATCCAGCATAACCCTGACATCCACCAGGATTTCATCCAGTTTATCCACATCATCATAACGTACTCCAATGGTTTCTTTTATACGCCGGTGGGTCATACGGGAAGGATTTTCCACCGCTATATTGGCAAACGTAGAATTAGGCACATACAGGGGACGTTTATCAAAGGTACGAATGGTGGTCAGACGCCAGCCAATATTTTCTACCGTGCCTTCAATATTACGATCCGGGGAGCGGATCCAGTCTCCTACGGCAAAGGGCCGGTCCAGATAAATAATTAAACCGCCGAAAAAATTAGATAATAAATCCTTGGCTGCAAAACCAATGGCGATACCGCCAATACCGCCAAAGGCCAGTACCCCGGAAACACTAATCCCCAGCTTCTGCAGCATAATCAGTGCGCCGGTAATGAAAATAGCTGCTCTGATTAATTTGGCAACAGCCTGAACCGTGGTTATATCATAAGTCGGATCCTTTTTTCGCCCCAGATGAATAATATTACGTTCCGCCCGAACCACAATACGCAATACCAGCCAGGTCAGAATGACAATCATACCCACCTGACGCATAGGAGCCACCAGTTCATTAAAAACACTGACATTATTAGCATCGGCAATAACATTGGCCGCAGTGGTTATACCCCAGAGCCAGATAACGGCAGAAATAGGTCTGGATAATGAGTCCAACAAAGCATCATCCCAGGGATTTTTGGTAGCTTCCAGTCGTTTTTTTAGTTTTTTAATAACTCGTTTCTGAAAAAAGTTAAATAATAGAGCAATTAAAATAATTAGAAATGCTTCAGTGACCCAAAGACCATCACCGCGCAGAAAATCCAGTTGCAGCAACCACTGTTTTAACTCAAATTCAGCAGTATCCATATTAGCCTCTTACAATTTATGATTGATAATTAGTCGGATCCAGCAGATCCTGTGAAGGGTCTTCAACATACTTACCCAGCATAGTGCGGACCTCTTTCCAGCGAGTCTTATTCACCAGTTCATCTCTGCTGACAAGCTGTCTGCCATGTAAATGAGTTAACCTCAAACTGGAGGCCGGATTAGTATAATCTTTCAGGCTCCTGACCACATCCCATGCTGCATCCCGGTTATTACAGACCAGAATCATATCACATCCGGCTGCCAGTGACAGTTGAGCCCGTTGAATATAATCGCCGGCAATGACCGCACCCTCCATAGTCAGATCATCACTGAAAACCGCACCCTGAAAATGCATTTTATCGCGCAGCAGTGTTTTCATCCAGAAACTGGAAAAACCGGCTGGCCGGGAATCAACTCTGGAATAAATAACATGAGCCATCATCAGAGCATTCATGCCGCTGTCTATCATAAACTGAAATGGCCGCAGATCCTCCAGCTCAATATCCACAAAAGGCCGTTCGTCTACCGGCATGGCCACATGAGAATCTGCTGCAATCGAACCATGGCCGGGAAAGTGCTTCCCTGTTGCCTGCATGCCAGCTTCATCCATCCCTGCTGTAAAAGCCTGTGCCAGTTTGCCAGTCACAAAGGGATCGCTATGAAAAGCTCTGTCACCAATAACCGTACTAATACCTTTATCCAGATCCAGTACCGGAGCAAAGCTAATATCAATACCGGTAGAACGGATCTCACTGGCCATTAACCAGCCGCATTGCCGAGCCAGATCCAGAGCCAGTTTCTGATCCGTATCATAAATTTCTCCAAAACGACGCATGGCAGGCAAAATAGTAAAGCCATCTTTAAAACGCTGTACCCTGCCTCCTTCCTGATCAACAGCTATTAATAAACGCGGCGTTTTAATATCATGCAAGGCCTGAACCAGCTGCTTCAGCTGTTCCAGTGAGTGAAAATTCCGGCTGAATAAAATAACACCACCAACAACTGGATCAGATAATAACTCTCTATCCTTCGCGGTAAGCTCATAGCCATCAATGTCCACCATTACAGGACCCAGGGTCATAGTTTTTCCTTTTTTAAATTGGGTGTAGTTCCTTTAAAACGACGAAATTCATTACCCAAAATTGTTCACCTCTAAAAAATCATAATTTCTTTTCTTAGACATTTTCTTATAAAATTT
>JALVAL010000431.1 GCA_027011205.1 Gammaproteobacteria bacterium | reverse complement strand
AGGCAATGCCTACCCGTTGAAGTCTTCACTAATATCGTTAGGTATTCTTCTATTGAACTTTCCGGTCGCAGCATTGGCTCTATATTCCGCGAATTACATTATTAGCACTAGCGTAGTTATAGTTGAGAATAATTCTTCGCTTGAGGTAACAGATTTAATCTTAACTGAAAGAGATCTATCTTATACTTTTCCAACAGTAGGCCCTGCTCAAAAAGTGACTGAATCCTTCCACTTTAAATATGAAGGTTCCGTAAATTATAGACTAACTCTAAACGGCTCTATCAAGAAAGGGGTCATGTTTGGTTATGTTACAAGCGGAATGGGCGAGAATGCCATACTAATAATTGACAAAGATGGCACAATTGAAACAAAATAAATATAGCAATCATATGCAATCGAATAGCGAATAACACGGTTCATTCCTCACTTTGCTTTTTGTTGCCAGTAATGTGAAGCGTTATGTGTCTTCGACGCAAAAAAACATCCCTTTTGTTTATATTTATGCACTGTTAACGGAAGCTGAAATATAATTAGAACCTTTAATAAGAAGAAGAAAATGCAATACTGGATTGATTTAAAAATAAAACCAAAAAGTAAATATTCCTCCCCTATAAATAAATTTATTGATGCTGTGGTAGGTGGTGATATTAAGTGTATTGAGGGAATTTTTTCAGAGCTAAGTGATGATGCCGTAGAAAAATATAAAAACATTGAAACACATGAATACTATGGCTCTTATATTTATGATATAGAAGGACGTCAAGTTGTAAAGAAAAAGAAAGAAATAACTTTAGATATTACTACAGGAGGTATGGGTCCAGAATTTTCTGTTGCTTTAGTTGATTTACTTGGAGAATTCTGTGAAGAAATTACGGCAAATGTAACTCACGATGATGAATATGGAGATATACCTGTTAAGCTTACTTATCAAAATGGGGCTGTGTATGAGGATGGTCGAGAGACTGCATTGAGAAGTTTTGAGGAAGAGGAAATAGACTCTTGGGCAGAAGAACCAATAATCGATAAAGATATTTTAGAGCCAATCTATAGTATATGTACTATAGCTAATTCAGAAACAGATTTTTTACAACTAACAAAAATATATATTGACCTATATGACCCTATAGTATCTGTGGCTAGGTCACATGATCTCCTTACAGAAACGTTAGATGGTGATGATAAAGAAGAATATATAGAGTACATAGAAGAAGTATTGAGTTTAGACTATTACAAAGATAAACACCCAATATTTACTTTTTTTCAGAATAAAATGTATGAAAACTTAACAGCGATGTCCAATACCGAATATCTGGGTTCTATTTTTGACGAATACAAAAAAACACTCGTTATGTTTTATGTTATTTGTGATGCTGCAAATAAAGATACAGGAGAAACTTTTGAAGAATTTGTTGAAGAGATAAATGATCAAGATGACTTTGATGCTGTATATGAGATTGGAGCTTTCTTTGACCTTGGTTATGATGAAGATTAGAGTGTTTTTGTAAGAAGTAAGTAAATCAGAGCATCCTGCTTTTGATGAATATGAATTAATAAACATAACAAATTGCTAAACTTGATAGCTAACTCAGCCCGCCGTTTGTGTGTTTGCTATCGCTCATTAGCACACAAAAACCGTAAAGAAATCATTTTTAAAGGAAATTCTTATGGTTTCAGCAAGGAAACAACTCATATCTATCGAAGATACACTCGGCCAATTCTAGCAATATAAATGGGGTGGTTCAAGAAAAAGGCTCTAATATTTGAGCCTCCTTTTTTACAACAACTCCACCAATCCCGTTTTCACATCATACATGACACCAACAATATCAATTTCACCATGGATTCCCATCAAAGTTAAATAGTAAAAAGACAGGAGATTGTCCCTGTCCTTTCTCATTAGACTGAATTTGCG
>JALVAL010000430.1 GCA_027011205.1 Gammaproteobacteria bacterium | reverse complement strand
TTTATGTCGTGGCAGAAGTAAGCAGCCTGTATGAGGATAAAAGTATCAGAGTCAGTGTGATTGCTGAGCAGGAGGAGCTGGATGTTTTGTGTGATAACATAAAAATAATGCAGCTGGTCAGAAACCTGTTAAGTAATGCTATTAAATTTTCTCCACAGGGTTCTGAAATTACTATTATTTGTGAAAAAAATGATGACTGGGTAATAATGATTATGCAGGATCAGGGACCAGGTGTGCCGGATGAGGAAAAGGAGTTAATTTTTGATAAGTTTAATCAATCCAGTCGGACTCGAACCGGTGCCGGTGGAACTGGACTGGGTCTGGCCATCTGTGCACAGATTATTCAGCTCCATAAAGGTAGACTTTGGGTAGAAGACGGGGAACAGCAGGGCGCCTTATTTAAAGTATTATTACCGGCCATATCCAGCACAGATTAAAGATTGCAATTTGCATGTGTTATTTGCAATCTGCCCTTTATTATTAAGTGTTCCTTCCAGGTTCATGTTTTAACCGGTTGAATATAAAGAAATTATGTGTTTGGCATAAAAAATGCTTAATTAAATGTATAGTATAATTACAACTATGTAAAGCACAAAATAACCAACTTTAAGGAAGGAATAAGAGATGCAACGTAGACATTTCCTGAAAAACACAATGGCCACCGGCACTATTGCTCTGGCTGCTTCTAGCGGCCTGTTAGTTCCCGGTCAGGTTTTAGCGGCATGGAACAAAAAAGCTTTTGATGCAAAAGATGTTCAGTCTGCTTTAAAAGATATTATTGGTACAGAATTAACTGAAGCCAGTGATAAAATTCATATTAAAGCACCTCAGATTGCTGAAAACGGTGCTGTTGTGCCTGTTACTATCAGCTCAACTTTAAGCAATGTTAAGTCTATTACTATCATTTCTGAGAAGAACAGCACTCCTCTGATTGCCAAGTTCAACCTTAAAGGTAAGGCAGAAGCATATATTTCCACCCGAATCAAAATGGGTAAAACATCAAATATCATTGCAGTGTGTGAATCTGGTGGTAAATTCTACAGTGCCAGAAAAGAAGTTAAAGTCACTATCGGTGGTTGCGGGGGTTAATTTATAACCTCTGGCCCCAGAACGATTTACTAATGTTTAGAGTACGCCGGGTCAGAATTTTTAACCGGGTGTATAAACAAATATCAACAGGAAAAGAATAATGGCTAAAAGCTCAATTAAAATTCGTGCAAAAGCGAAAAATGGCGTGGTTACCGTTAAAACACTGATCAGTCATAAAATGGAAACAGGTTTACGTAAAAATAAGAAAACAGGAAAAATCATTCCTGCTCATTTTATTGAAAGCGTAGTTTGTGAACACAATGGTACACCTGTACTGGATGCACAATGGGGTGTTGCTATTTCTAAAAACCCATACCTGTCTTTCAAATTCGGTGGTGGTAAAGCAGGAGATAAGGTTAAGCTGACCTGGAAAGATAACATGGGTAAAAGTGATTCACTGGAAACTAAAGTTAAGTAATTCTTGTATAATAAACAATTAACCGACGTTTCAAACGAATTTACCGACGAACGATAATCCCCCCCCATCAGGAGTTGGTAATGCCGGGCGCAACAGGATAAAACCTGTAGCGCCTTTTTTATTTATATCTTTTCCAGTTCATGCCAGCGTTTCTGGGCAGCTCTTAATATTCCCGCTTTTTCTGTATTACCCTGTTTTTCCAGTGCCGAGGCTTCTTCAATCCAGCTCAATGGGGTTTCAATATCCACTACATGCTCTTCCACAAGTTGAAATAATTCTTCTTCTGTGGCGGCATTGTTAATATTATCTAAAAGGGACATGATTTCTCCTTTACTGCTGCTGGAAGTGACATCAGGATAAAAGTTTAACTTTTATGTTTAATCATAACATTGTATTGCACAGGGAGGTATCCGGG
>JALVAL010000429.1 GCA_027011205.1 Gammaproteobacteria bacterium | reverse complement strand
GGTATACATGGCTTTTCGCTTTGGAGCAGCCTGTTGATTTTCTTTGATCATTGATAAAATACGAGCCGTCGTATCATCATGATAAGCCAGTTGAGAATCAGCAGCACAGTGTTTCAGATATTCATAAATCCGGTAAGCCACATCGGCCACGGATTCGACCAGTTCAAATTGTGTTGCATCCGGCAGAGGGAGCCCCATCATCTGTTGATAGAGCTCAATTCGTTTGAAAGGTAATCCCATATAATAATGCATAATGGCTAATGCAATTTTGGCACTGTCATCATACTTTTTATTAACCACATCATCTGGCATAGGTGCTTTAAATATTGCACCACAGGCACTGCAACGGTAACGCTCTAAATAATAAATAACGGCCTGAATCAATCCCTGACTGAACAAACGAATTTCTTTACCGGGATCTTTCGTTCTGAACAATGAGCCTTTTTGACACTCAGGACAAGTATCACCACTTTGATGTTCAGGGTGTGAGCAATGGATTGTTTCAGCCCCTGTATAGGCATCAACACCTAAGCGACCATGTCCTTTTTTAGCATCATCTGAAGGTGATTTAAAAGTATTCTCAGGTTCAGTGGATTCTGATGATGGGCTATTATTCATTGTTGAGTTATCGGGTACCAGGCCTGGTTTATCTTCAGGCAAGGTATCATCATGTCCAGAATCATCAGCATTATTGGTTCTGTCTTTCTTGCTTTTTTCACTTTTTTGCCCGAAAACCAGTTTTTTTATTTTGCTCAGGGATATTCTGGTTTCACGCAAGGAGTGCTGTAACCATAGAAACATGAGTATGATCTGGCATAACAGTTTTTGATCAGACTGACTGAATAAGTCATTTGCTTTGATCGTTAAAATCAGCTGATCGGCCTGTTGTTGCGACAGGCTAATCGGGGTTCGGGGTGAATTTATGCGCATAGTACTTTTTTAAAATTCCGGGTCAGTGGATAGATCCAAACCGATTTAATCCCAATATTAGCCTTCTGATCACCTTTTTTGCCCCGACCGGTGGTAGTGCCCAAACATTGCCAGTTGGCCGCCTTGTAACAGGTGCCTTTAAACTGTTCAACTGCCACAAAGGTTTCCAGTAAAACGGGTTGGTAATGATAGCGTTCAAACCAGTCAGCCTGTACGCGTCTGGCTGCCATGGATAATAGTTTACTGGCCAGATGAGGAACCCGAATCCAGGGTAATATAACCAAAAGTAGGCCCACTATGGGGAAACCGGGCATTATTGATCACATAATGTAACTGTCCCTTACGTTGTGAGTGTGTCCAGCCAATAAATTTATCTCGTGGTGCTGTTGTCCATGCACTGGCACCAAAACTCAGTAAAGCAACCGGCTGGTTGTTTGAATAAACGAAATAACGCAGTTGTGCACCGGACATAGGCGTATAGCCTAGATAATGATAACGATCAATCAGTTCATTCCATAAGGCACTATTGGCCTTTTTAACAATCTGAAACTGTAGCTCATTCAATTCTGTCACCGCACAGTGGATGGGCAGACCTGGTTCACCTTGCGGTGTGCGTTTTTTATTGACCTGACTGGGGTACTTTTTACGAAGTGGCTCTGGCAGGCCGATGATATTGTCCCGATGCATGGCCAGCATGGCAACCCGGCAGCTCATTTCTTTTAGCTCGCCATTAATTTTTTTCCAGTTAAATGTCTGACACACCAGACGGGATAGTGCTGCTCTATGTGCTTTGGGGTTGTCAGTGATTAATTGATTGATCTGGGCAATATCATCAGGAGTAAACCATTTTCCACTGTATTTTCTGGGGTCGATTAGTATTTTCATGGGACAGGATTATAATAGAAATAGTCTGATGTGTCCCGAACTTTTTTCAGATTGTTGATTATGGAGTATTACGATGTTTTTATGAGTATTCAAGCATGCTTGCCGGAACCATAC
>JALVAL010000428.1 GCA_027011205.1 Gammaproteobacteria bacterium | reverse complement strand
ACGATGAGCATTGCGCCAGTTTAAATAAGCGGTGTGATAAATATCATTGGCCAGGGAACGTTCATTTTGATCAGCTTTAACCGGGCGATCCAGTGCCTGTTTAATTCTATTACTTAATTGAAGAAAACGCTTTTTTTCATCACTTGAATGGTTTTTCAGGTAGCGATTAAAAGGTGTGACGGTTTGCTGTATTTTGTCTTTAAGTTCGGTGACAGGAATAACATCAGAAACGACTTCTTCAATAGCGAGATTGAATGCATTGGTGGATTTTTGAAAGAACAGGAAACCAGTGCCGCCTAAAATAAATAAGGGCAATATAATAATAATAATACTCAGTCGCAGTCGGGTTTTCAACGAAGGTGCTGAAGATTTGGATTTTTTAAAGATACGGAAAAAATCAGACATTAAACCAGTTGCAGTCCCAGTGTTAAAAAAACGTAACTACTCAGCGTATTCATCTTTTGCACCATTTCGGCGTTATTTTCGTACTCAAATGGTCACGTATTGATATACGCTCACATTTTCCGTGCGCCTCTTTGAGGTAGCGAAGCTATTGTGCCTTGAACTGGCACAAAATCTAAACACGCTGAGTAGTTACAAAAAAACAAGGTAAATCTTAGCACAATCAGTACCTCAAAGCATATATTCTAAAGCGGGTTCTATTTGATGATGCATGCTCAGTGGGAACGGATTTTATAGAGCAGAAGGTAATATTTGCAGGGCTTTTAAAGGTGGTTTTATTGCATTTTCGCGCCAGTTTTGAGCGACTTCCCATTTGAGAATATCATAATAACTGCGAATATTTTCCACATATTTAACGGTTTCATCGCCTCGGGCATAACCATAGTGTACTTTCTTATGCCATTTTTTTTTGCGTAATAGAGGCAGAGTCTGTTTCAGGTTGACCCACTTGGTATCGTCTTTGCCTTGCTGACGAGCCAGTTTCATAGCATCTATAACATGCCAGTAGCCCAGGTTATAGGCCGCCAGAGAAAAATACAGCCGATCCGGATCGGTAATTATTTTGGGTAATTTTTTGTATAAGCTGGAAAAATAATAAGCCCCGCCAAAAATACTCTGATAGGGTTCAATACGATTATTAACCCCAATATGTTCAGCCGTTGCCAGAGTCAGCATCATCAGACCTTTTACCCCAGTGGGTGATTCAGCATTGGGGTTCCAGTGTGATTCCTGATAGGACATAGCGGATAACAGCATCCAGTTGATGTTGTTATCTTTGCCAGCCTTTTCAAACCATGGCCGAAATTTTGGCAGACGGGTTATGATATGGCGCTGATAAACTCGTGTACCAACATAGTCAAAGCCCTTAATATGACCAAAATGCTGATCCAGCAGGTGTTGTAATTCGCCACTGTCCTGTTGCTGTTTTAAAAATTTACTGGCTGCATCAAATAGCGAATGATCGGTATTTTTTTCAAATGCCCAGGCAATATCCTGCGGCTTGTTAATATCAAATGCCAGTCTGAGTTCAGGATAATAACGACGGTTTAGTTTTATTTCGTCAGAGCTAACAATGGTAAAATCAATCAGCCCTTCATTGACCAGTTGCATCAGATCTTCAGGTGAGGCATCAGGATTGACAGTCCAGATAAGTTTCGGGTATTGTTTTTTTAGTGATTGTAAGGCCAGAATAAGGCTATCATCGGCCGATATCTCAATGCTAAGTTTTGCTATATCTTTCAGTTTTTTGGGCTGACGGGTATTGGAGCGGTAAATGAGTTGGTAAGTCACTTTGTGATAGGGTATTGTAAACAGATAACGAGCTTTTCTTGGCGGTGTAATAATGAGTTTGGCCGCAGCCAGATGACCCCTGTGGCTATCCAGCTGGTGTAGTAATTCACTGGCATTAGGTTCAACGATTACTTTAAGTCTGACGCCCAGAGAGTCACTGAAGCGTTTTACCAGTGCGTATTCAAAGCCTGCAGGTCCATAGGGACCCTGGTAATATATACTGGGTGAATTACGGGTCAGAACGTTTAATTGACCGGTGGATTTAATACGTTCCAGCAGATCCGGTGTTGCAAAGCAGGCACTGAGTAATAACGGCGTAAGAACTAATAAAAATAAACGCATTGGTAAATAGCAATATTTCGTAGAGGTTTAATGTTTCTGAAGATCCTGCCTGAACTCACTGGAGATAAATAAGGCTTTATTCCAGCCAGTAGTAATGCCGTCAATTAATGCCTGCAGAAAATCAATAATAAACATGATGAGATCAGAAAACAGTTCAAAAAAGGTATCGATTACGGTCTTTTTAAGTGCTTTAAAAGAATATTGGGTACCTTTGTATAATGCAAGTAGGGTTTGATAGAGTAATTCAATAATAAACAAAGTGATAAGCGAATAGATAATGGCAATTTTTTTAAGTAATAACAGCATAGAAGTAACCTCGAAGAATAAATTTACCCAGCACCTCGTAAGGCCTCGTCCTTAGGTCGAGGATAGCAGAGCTGACAACTATTTTCCAAAAGCCTCGTCATTTAATGCGAGGTACCGGGTTTACTGACAGCAGAATCAGTTCCTTTTATTTTAGCAGTTTATTCTGGAAAGTCTTTAAAGCGGTAAAATAGTGTAGAATTAATGCTGAATAGTTTTGAATTAATTTATGTACAATTGTCAGATTTCAGGTGATATTAATGACTGAACGAATGTTCAGAATAATTTTAGGTGCAGTACTACTATTATTACTGTATCTCAGTGCACTTAATAATAATGATGAATTAATAAAGATTTATATAGGAATATTATTATTTGAAGGTATCACAAACTGGCGAGTGCCTAAACTACTGACCCTGCTGAAAAACTGGATTTATTACCCGCAGGAATCTGGGCTGCCAATATCTGAACAGATCAGCAGCAAATATCGTATTAATTTTGAAGCGGAACGGGCATTACGGCTGGTTATTGCTTTGGTATTGCTGATCCCTGTGATATTTCAGGTCGATATTTTCTGGATTATTCCCTGGTTTGTGGCCAGTCTGTTATTACTTGCCGGTATGACCAATATCTGCCCCCTGGGTATGTTCTTGCTCTGGCTGGGATTTAAATAATGTCTGCACAAAAGAATGACAAAAAATCCATTTTAAGTGATGACTGGAGCAGGAACTGGCAGGCCAGTATTGCGGTAAAAATTACTGCCGTAGTGATGTGGGTAATTATACCATTTGGTTTTATTATTGCTCTGTTATTTATTAATAATGTGGAACGGGATGTTCGAGTGTCTATTGAGGATGATGCTGAAATCATCTTAAATAGTGCGCGTATTTTATTATCTGAAAATAATTCGTTTTATTCCCCTGTGGTGCAGAAAAAACTGACAGAAAAATTAAACAAATCGGTTTACTGTAAAATTAAACTGGTAACGGGTTCTAATGAACCGATACTGATTCAGTCTGGTAAGTGTCTTAAACCGGCCCAGACGATTGACACCAAATATTATTTTGGCACAATAGTAAACCAGAAAAATCAGGAACTTTCACTGGTATTATCACACTTGCCGGTGCGTAATATTATGCTTGAATATCGAGCTGACATTATTTTAATTATGATATTTATAGTGCTGGTACTGGGCTTTATTCTAACCTGGGTCCTTCGTTTTCTGGTGCTTAGACCATTATTAAAAATTGTTGATGCGACCCGACTTATTTCAGAGGGACAACATGAGTTGCGTCTGGATATGCAGCAGCAGGATGAGTTTGATCATCTGGCTCGGTTTTTAAATAAATTACTGGATCAGTTGTTTGAACAGCAGAAAAATCTTAAACAGGCAAATCATGAATTGATGAGAGAAGTGGCGGAAAGGAATCGTATTGCCCTTGAACTTAGAGCTAATCAGGATCAACTGGAAAATATAATAGAAGAGCGAACCGAAGATCTGGAAATTGCCCGTGATGAAGCACTAAAAGCTAATCAGGCCAAAACCCTGTTTCTGGCTAACATGTCCCATGAAATCAGAACACCTCTTAATGCTATTTTAGGCTATGCTCAACTAATAAGCCGTAATAAGGAACTGCACGCAAAACATCGTAAATCCTTAGCTATTATTGAAGAAAGCGGTAACCATCTGCAGGGTGTTTTAAATGATATCCTGGATATTTCAAAAATTGAAGCAGGTATGATGGAATTGCATAAAGTGAATTTTGATCTTTACCAGTTGCTGCAGAAGATCAGCCAGATTTTTCAGGAGCGTTGTGCTGACAAGGGATTAGGCTGGTATGATGAGTTTAATTTTAGTGATGCAGTGCCTGTGCATAGCGATCCACAAAAACTCAGACAGATTTTAATTAACCTTATTGGCAATGCAATAAAATTTACAGATCAGGGAAGCATCAGTCTGCTGGTTGAACGACATGCTAATGATCAATATCGTTTTGAAATATCTGATACGGGGCCGGGTATTGATAAAGATGGAATGGCCATGATTTTTACCAGTTTCCACCAGGAACAGGCAGGAATTGACAAAGGAGGAACGGGGCTGGGACTGAGTATAACCAGAAGTCAGCTGCAGTTATTAGGATCTGAACTACTGCTTGAATCCAGTTCCGATAAGGGTAGTATTTTTTCTTTCACACTGATACTTGAGTTTGCTCAGGGCGGGGTGGAAATTATGCATGACAGCAATATTGAAGTGATACGCCTTTCATCTTCTGATTCAGTTAAAGCACTGGTGGTTGATGATAGTGAACTCAGTCGTAATCTACTGGTGGATATGCTGGTGGAAGTCAATGCTATAGTGAGTTCGGCAAATAATGGACTTGAGGCCGTTAATTATGTGGAACAGCAAAGTGCAGCGGACAAACCGGATATAATCTTTATGGATATTGGTATGCCACTTATGAATGGTATTGATGCGGCTCGTGAAATCAAGAAAAAATATGGTGATCAAATTATCTGTGTTGCAGTGACTGCTAATATTATTGAGCAACTGGATAATATGCATTACCCACTGGGTTTTGATGATTATATCCTCAAACCTTACCGTTTTGAGGCAGTGTTTGAGTGTATGAAAAAACACCTGCACATTGATTTTGAAAATGAAATGCGTACCGATCAGGAAAGTGCTGAACAAGTTGATATAGACTTTTTTCAGTGCCGAATTGGGCTGGATTTGTATACTGAATTATTACAGGCGGCGATAGATTATAATCCTCTACATCTTAAATATTTATTTGACCAGCTGGCACAAGTGGGGGATGAGCAGATTAAAGCGGCTAAAAAATTAAGACGACTTATGGCTCAATATGATATACATGCAATGGTAACCCTGATTAAAAAACTAAAGCCGGGCGAATTGAATAATGATTGATATCGGTGTTAATTTAAGCAATGCTCGTTTTAATAATGATCGTCAGCAGGTTATTAAGCGAGCTGCGGCAGCCGGAGTCAGTAAAATGATTGTAACCGGGACTTCAGTTGAAGTCAGTCAGCAGGCACAGAACTTATGTCAGCAATATCCTCAGTATCTGTATGCAACAGCGGGTATTCATCCTCATGATGCCAGTACTTTTAATGCCGATAGTCTGGTTCAGTTAAGCTCTTTACTGCGGCACGATAAGGTTGTAGCTGTGGGTGAATGCGGACTGGATTTTAATCGGAATTTTTCTACGCCCAAACAACAGTTGTCCTGCTTTGAAGCGCAGCTGGAACTGGCTGTAGAATTAAAAAAGCCGGTTTTTTTACATCAGCGTGATGCTCACCAGGACTTTTTGCGCCTGATAAAAAAATACCGTTCTACTCTGGTCAATGCGGTATCGCATTGTTTTACCGGCAGTCGCTCAGAAATGGACAGTTATCTGGAACAGGATCTTTATATTGGCATTACCGGCTGGGTGTGTGATCAGAATCGAGGTCAGAGCTTACAGCAGGCAGTACGTTATTTACCTCTGGATCGGTTGATGGTTGAAACTGATGCGCCTTACCTTTTTCCAACCGATCTGGTGCTCCCTGGAGAGACAGGCTTAACAAAAAAACATAGAACAAGCCGCAAACGAAATGAACCGGCCTATCTGCCTCATATTATAAAACAACTGGCTCATTTTATGGCACAGAACGAAAAAGATGTGCAGCAGCAAAGCAGTAAAAATGCTCGGGAGTTTTTTAATTTGAATTAAATTAAAGATTTATTTACCTGGCACCTGGTAAGATCTGGTCCATAAGGCCGAGGATAGCAGAGGTGACAACTTTTTCCCAAAAGCCTCGTTTTTTAAGGTGAGGTGCTGGGTTTACCTTCAAGAATATCCATAGTTTTCTTTTTAAGTAAGTCAGCCTGTTCGGCTTCATGTTTACGTTGAACATTAAGCAGGGCGGTAAAAGCCGAAACATTGCCAATCAGCATCCGGCTGGTCATCTCTGCCGTTACGACCACAATCATTCCGGGCAGGATAATGTGTAGATTACCGGTAAGTTCCATGAGTGCGACCAGTGCGGCTAACGGCGCACGCAAGGTTGCGCTCATCATTGCGACCATACCAATCATGGCGTAAAAACCTGCAGAACCCTGGTAAAAAGGATAAAAGCTCTGCACCAGAAGTTCGCACATACCGCCTACAGCCCCACCCATTATCAGCGATGGGCCGATTAACCCCCCGGGTAGGCGTGCCCCCACAGATATTGCAGTGGCGATAAGTTTGGCCACTAACAATAGCAATAATGACTGTAAGTCCAGGGTATTATGAAAAATACGAT
Organism: Gammaproteobacteria bacterium; assembly: GCA_027011205.1. GTDB lineage: Bacteria > Pseudomonadota > Gammaproteobacteria > GRL18 > GRL18 > JANELJ01. Next base: position 14,908 of record JALVAL010000428.1, on the reverse strand, counting down.
CAACTGCATCATAGCTGACCCCCATAATGGCCGGTGCCCACTGTGCCAGCAGACCCGTGATAAGTCCGGCAAAAACAAAGGCATATAAGGGGCGCCAGTTTAGAGTATGCTGTGCGCTCAGGGTACAGATACGAATAAATACCATGGCCAGCAAGCCGATTATCAGTCCCATAAACAGGATCACCGGCAGTTCACCTAATGAACCAATTGACAGAGCGGGTACGGCGAAGGCCGGGCTCTGTCCGTAAACCAGTCGGCTGATAATGGTGCCGACCACAGAAGCAATAATAATCGGGATAATATTATTTATCGTGTAACGAACCCGAAGCACTTCAATAACAAATATTACCCCGGCCAGAGGGGTGTTAAATGCAGCGGCAATGGCGGCAGCACCGCCAGCGGCGGCCAGCAGATGATCCTCATTTTCGCTAAGCTGTAACTTACGTCCAATTAATGCTGCATTGGCGGCCCCCAGATGAATGCCCGGTCCTTCTCTATCAACTGAATTTCCCGAAACAATGGCAATCAGTCCGCCAAAAAACTGTACTACGGCATTGGAAAAGGGCAGTGCCTGTTTGCGAAAGCGCATAAAATTAAGCAGATGAACCACACCTACTGGACGTTTATCTGCCGGCAGGCGTTCGAACAAATAACCCAGAAAAATAGCGCCGGATACTGGTAGTAAAAAACGCAGCCAGCCGGACAGGGCTTCATAATTGCCGACTTTTTCATCTGGCAGTAACCAGGTCTGGCTGACTTCAATGGACAGCCTGAAGAGAGTTACCAGAACCCCAGCCATCAGTCCGGTTACAGCACCCAGTAAGGCAATGCGCAAAAGCAGTTTATTCAATAGACAAAATTCTCAAAAGTGATGTATTTAGAATTGCAGGCTAATTTATAACCCAGAAATATAAATTTGTCACTATTGTTAAAAAAAATTTATGTCTGAAGCCCCCCCATATAGAGGGGAGAATGCTGTTTAGAATAAACCGTGATCGATATAGCCGTTAACGACCATAATTAACAGAATCAGACCAATGCCCAGCAGGGTGAAGCCCAGGATGTGGGAGATAATATTCCAGCGTTTTGATGGCCCTTTGACTATAAGCTTGTCCAGTTCACCGGAAGCTTTCAGACGTTCGTATTCCTCAGGGCGTTCTTCCTTCAGTTCTTCCATATCCCAGACACCGGTAAACATGACCGTATCCAGTGGGAATTTGGCGGGTCTGAAGTGGTTATTAAAGAAATGCACCACAAATAAGGTCAGTACTGCCAGGAAAGCTTCCAGACCATGGGCAATGGTGGCGACATTAAAGATCCAGCCGGGGATATAGCGGCCGATACTTTCAGCAAACCATAATAATATGCCGGAGGTACCAATTACAAATGCACCCCAGTACACGGCCCAGTAATCAAATTTTTCCCAGTAGGTCCAGCGGTCAAAACGCGGCTGTGGACCTTTGCCGAAATACCAGCGGAACTGGCCCTTCATATCTTCCCAGTCTTTCATGCGCGGCAGCAGAGAGTTAGGGCCGAACCAGTCAAATTTTTCCTTACTGGTGAATATTTTGTACAGTACCACAGCAGCGTGTCCAAAAATGGCCAGCATAAATATCAGACCTGCCCAGTGATGCAGGTTATTCAGGGTTACCATTCCGCCCAGTAAAGGTACTAGAGTCATCGCCCAGGTGGTATTGGGGTACATAACCACCATACCGGTAAAGACCAGAAACATCAGTGACAGAGCCAGTATCCAGTGGTTAATTCGCCAGTACCATGGAAAACGCTGGAAATAGATACCACTGCGTTTTTTCTGGGGTTTAATCCGGACAGGATAACTGCGAGAATCACTGTGTTGATAAATAACAGGACGTTCTTTTTTCTCACGCCAGAACCATAACACGGAGTGCAGATAAAAGAATACCAGCACCAGAACAACCAGTGCCCCCATACCTTTGGCTATAATCCATAACTCAGGGTATTTTTTAAAGTTATTGGTGGTGCCATGGGGGTGATATTTGGCAAAATTTTCATTGGCATTCTCATGACATTTCTGGCAGGTTTTTACCTTATTAGCTGGATTGACTGGTGATTCTGGATTATCTACATGGGTAATAGTATGACTGTCATGGCAATTGACACAGCGTGGTGCGTCCTTATCACCATGCCAGGCAAGCTGTCCGTGGGGGCTGGACATATAACCGTCCAGCTCATCCACATGACATTCCCCACAGCCTTCAGTGATCACCCGGTGAGCCGGCAATTTTGTCAGATTGGTGATTTGATGGGCAGAGTGACAGTCGGCACAGGTGGCAGAGTCACCTTTCCAGGGTGTTTTTAATGCGGCACCATGCATGGAATTACGATATTCTTTGAGTGCTTTTTCATGACATGAACCACAGAGTTCCGGTGATTTAAGGCGATAGGTACTGGAGCGTTTATCTTCTGAAGGGTAAACATAATGCGCTGTATGGCAGGTAGCACAGCTGGCATTATTATTAATTTTTTTGTCATTGTGGGCAGAGAGTTGATATTCCTGGGTATAAGCAACTACTCGCCTTGGCGGTGAGCCGCCAAATAGTGAATTACGGCGCTTGCTGGCCACCGAACCTTCGTCACTGAGTTTTTCGTGACAGGAAATACAGTCAACCGAACCCAGACTACTCTTACGGTGAGGGACTTCTTCAATATCATTATGGCAATCGGTACATTGCTGACTGCCATGAACACTGCCTTTAAAAAGGCCATTGTTTACAAAAAGTTCTCTTTTTCCCTGTTCCCCGTGTTTGCCTAAAGGGATGCTAAAGCCCTTTTCTCCGTGACATTCGGTACATTCTGAATTGGGGAATGATTTTGCCAGCAGGGGATCATTAATACAGATTAACAGTGTGGCAAAGGTAATAATGGTCGAAAATAGTTTTGAGATTCGCATAGTGTTTTTTACTGCAATAAATAAGTTTAAAAAAGAGCTTATTGAAAGACCCCGCGAGATATTTCAATAAACTCTTCCTGCGACAATACACTAATATTACCAGGTAGTGTATTGTCGCAAGGAAAGAGGCTGGCTATTTATTTAGCGTCTGCTTTTTTACCCGTTGGGTTACTTTTGCTAACTTTAAAGCCATGGTTGTCATCATCAATTGGACGCCAGAACTTGGGTGGTTTTTTGCCCAGATACCAGCGGTGTAATGGTGACTCAAGGGTTTCATTAAGCAGCTTCTCAACGGCATCTGCTCCCTTGATATTTCCTTCTTCTCGAGCTTCCTTGATACGTTTTTTAATGGATGGAACAATTTCATGGTAGAAACGCTGTGCCATTTTAAACATACCTTCCCAGTGTGCATAATCAGGGGCAAACATGGCTGCACCATGACGGGCACGACGACCTTCATGATGCCATAACAGGAACCATTTCCATTCGAGTTCTTCGTTAAATTTGGTCTTATCTAACAGGCCGGTTTGTAACATTTTCTGGATCAGGTTACGAGTTGGTATCGCAAACTTGTTGTTGTAGTTTTCAACAAAGGCATCCAGTTGCTGGAAGTGGTTATCAACAGTGCTGGTTGCATGACAGTTTTTACAAACGTTCTTCATGTCTTTACGGCGCTGCAGCCATGGCTTGACCTTTTTGCCCTGCCTGATAGCTTTGGCATCAATTTTTTCTGAAACAGGTGCTCTCAGGTTCCAGGAAATACGACCACCAATATCATGAGAAATAGGCAGATCAGGCGTGGCAGACATATGACAGGTAGCACAGGTAGGTGCTGCATCATAATCTTCACCGACAACCCATTTGGCAGAATCCATATTCATTTTGTCTTCATGGGCTCGGAAAGCGACGCCATGAGCAGATTCTTCATAAATTTCTTTTTGTGGATGATCCGGTCCCAAATGACAGCGACCGCAATTGTCAGGATGACGAGCCTGCGCAGAATCAAAATTATGGCGCAGGTGACAGGCAGAACAGGAACCTCTTGAGCCGTCAGGATTAATACGGCCGACGCCGGTATTCGGCCAGCTGGAAGGATCCAGAGTACCATCAGAATTAACTCGGACAATAGTACCATGACAGCCGCCACAGCCGATGCTGGTAACTGGTGAGGTTCCATTAAGAGTTGGGCTGCCTTCAATAACTTCAGCCAGAACATTATCCAGTGACCCCAGAATATCCCCGGCAGAGGCATGATGGCTGGCCTCAAACTCTTTTACTTCGCTCTTGTGACATTGACCACAGTCTTTTGGTGAAACCAGAGGTGAAATAACAAAATCTTTATGCATAATGGCATCTTTATCAGACTTTTCAGCTTTATGACATTCATAACAACCGATATTGGCACCAAAATGTTTGGAATGACCCCACTGGTTATATATTGCTGGGGTTTTTTCCTTGTGACACGAAGCACAGGTTCTACTTTCATTACTCAGGTGTGCCAGCCCCTTGTTCATTTTGAATGAATCTTGTTCTTTGGGAGCGGTACCAGTAGCACTGCTTTGAGCAGCCAGGGCATATAATGGGATGGACAATGCAAAGAGTAGAACGGATGCGCCCAGAGCAACCGTTCTTATTGTCCGCGGGGAGTTTATGTTCATTTAATAATTACCTCATTCTTTGTGGTAAAAGGATTCAAACAGGAAGTTTATCTCAGTTAAGCAAAACTCATACCATATTTGTGCTAAAGAAAAGGAAGAATATAAGCTATTGATTATGAACTTTATCTATTTTGAACAGTCTAAGGCTCATGCGGGAATTTTTTAGATAAATGTTCTATAACAGTGCAAATAAGTCATAAATGCTCTTAAATAATACTGTATGGTTTCTCTAGGTTAATGCTTTAAAAAGGTGGGGCTGAGCTGAAACTAAGCATCTTACCCGTAACGGGATGAGAAAAGCTAAGCCGGCTGGCATGCAATAATAATCTTTCTGACATGGCCAGAGCTTCTGTATGTGCATAAAGCGGATCACCCAGAATCGGATGGCCTGTTTGCTGTAAGTGCACTCTCAGCTGATGTGAACGGCCGGTGGTCGGGGTTAATAGTATACGACTGTCCAGTTCTGTACCATCAAGGTATTCCCAATAGGTCTGAGATGCTTTTCCTTTCTGATGATCTACAATCTGCCGGGGTCGGTTCTCCCAGTCACAGCGCAGGGGCAGGTTTATTTCGCCTTTGGTATTCTCCATGCGGCCATAGACAACGGCAATATATTCTTTTTTTACCTGGCGTTCCTGAAACTGACGGCTTAAATTTCTATGGGTCTCTTTGTCCAGTGCCAGAACGGTCAGACCGGAGGTTTCCCAGTCCAGTCTGTGAACGGTTAGAATGGATGGGTATCGTACGGCCAGACGGCTGATAAGGCAATCCTGTTTGTCTTCACCCCGACCGGGGACTGAAAGTAATAATGTGGGTTTATTAGCGATCAGAAGATACTCGTCAAGGTAAATTATTTCAATGCCGGAATAAAGTTCTGTGCAAGACATGGATTAGCCGGAACTCCCAAGACCGATTGTCTGAGGATATTGCTGTAATTGCTTTAATATCTGAAGAGCCTCATCATTGTCGGAATAAGCCTGCATCAATTCTGTCACTTCCTGCCGATACGGTGTTAATTTGATAGAGGCACTGCCTTCAGGATGAGTCATACGGTGGAGTCTATATTGATCCCAGCGCTGTATTTCATTTAATAATAAGGAATCAGGAAAATTACGGCAGCGATAACGGAAAAACATTTCCTCCAGACGTGGGTCATCAAAATTAAATTGCAGTGAATCCAGATCATTGCTGCTGCATTCGCGGATCTGCTTCATGCGTTCCTGATCAGCAGGTGAGAAAAAACCACCGGAGTAGAGTTTCAGATCAGGATCATCCGCTGTCTCAGAGTAATCAATTTTAAATGCCGCCTGGATCCGTTCAGACAGACTTTGATCAGATAATAACAGCTGTAAGTGCTTTTTACACAGTGTCAGGTCTAGCTTCCAGCGTTTCGTAATTTCCGGTGTCAGAGTGTTTAATGGAACCACTACAGGACATTTGTTTATATGAATCGTTTTTAAAGGCAGGCGGGTTTCATTTTCAGCCAGTTCATCAGCGGCAGTAAAGGTATAATATTTTATCTGTTCACTATCCATTTTAAGCAGTGCATCAGGATTATGATGTAATTCATACACAATAATTGCATTTTTATTGCGACTATCGATAGCAACGGGAATAATAATACCCATATGACCCTGGCTGGCCGGATACATACCACTGATATGGATCAGCGGTGTCTGTTTGTATCGCTCAAGGAGCGCCTGTATGTTATGTTTCTGACGATGTTGGTAAATAAACTGGTATAGACGTGGTTGGCTGTTTTTTACCAGACGGGCAACCTCAATAGTAGCGATGACATCAGACAGTGCATCGTGAGCTGCTTCATGACTTATATTATTGGCTTCAGTGAGCTTCTCCAGTCTAAAGCTGGTGTGGCCATCTTCACGTACCGGCCAGTTAATTCCTTCCGGGCGTAAGGCATGGGCTACTCTGAGTAAATCAATAATATCCCAGCGGGAATTGCCATTTTGCCACTCACGGGCATAAGGATCATAAAAGTTGCGATAAAGAGTATTGCGGGTAAATTCGTCATCAAAGCGGATATTGTTATAACCCACAGTACAGGTACTGGGTTGTGCCATTTCTTTATGAATTCGGGCAATAAAAGTGGCTTCATTGAGTCCTTTTTCTATTGCTTCCTGCGGGGTGATTCCTGTTATAAGACAGGCTTTCGGCTGGGGTAGAAAGTCATTAGCAGGACGGCTGTAAATCACCAGCGGCTCACCAGTTATATTCAGTTCTGTGTCGGTTCTGAGCCCAGCAAACTGGGCTGGACGATCACGAAAAGGATCGGTACCAAAGGTTTCATAATCGTGCCAGTAGAGAGTTGGAGTATTGGGCATGGTTTAGCTTTTATCCGCTTTTTCCTGCTCGGCTAATGCAGCAGCCCATGGATCTTCTTCTTGTTCTACTGCTTCAGTATCAGCTTCAGAGGCCGCCTGTTCGGCCAGTGCTGCGGCCCAGGGATCGTCTTCCGCTTCAGTATCAGAAGCGGCAGGTTCTTCTACGGGTGCTTCAGTACTGGCCTGTTCCTGCAGGGTTTCAGCCTGTTCGTTAACAGTAGGAATTTCCGGTTCGGATGCGGGTTCTGAAGTCTCTGCGGCAGTCTGATTTTCAGCTTCTGCCTGTTCAGATAATGCCGCAGCCCATGGGTCATCTTCTGTTTCAGATACTGTTTCCTGAATATCTTCAGCTGCTTCACTATTTGCGGAATCGTTATCCAGAGTGTCCAGATCGGTATTGAGTTCATCACCAATACCAAGATTTACAGCAGTACTATCGTCCAGAGTTGCATTGTTTTCAGCCAGATCAATGGACCAGGGATCATCAACCTGATCATGCCCATCATCAGGCGAAGGTGCCTGACTGGAAGGATTATTATTATCCAGACGATTATCACGCAGATAAATAATAGCTTCGAGAATTTTCTGGGCATTAGATTCTACTTCCTGACCCGTTTTCTTACCATGTTCTGTCATTAATGATGTAATGGTTTCCAGGGCTTCAAATAAATGTTCGTTAAGCTCGGTATTTTTTAGACGCAGTTCAGAAAGTTCTTTCAAATGTGTTTCATTTAACTCTGCCTGTTCACGGGCTAGAATAGTGGCATTGGCATTTTCTTCGGTGGCAGAGAGTTTGTTTTCTGGTTCTGCAGGGGCGCTGTCTGTGTCACTGGAGCCTGTTACTTTGAGAAACACATCATCAACCTCGTTTATGGTTTCTGAATAATCCAGCAGGCGATAAGTATCATGCTTTAAATAAATCGTGACAAATTCTTTAATAAGATTTTTTTCATGATCATACAGTTTTTCTGCCTGGGTATCGGCATTACCGGCATAGGCTATGGCAGACAATTGTTTTTTAATGGCACTAATGCGCTCTTCCTTGTGTTTGTTATAGTTTCTAATCAGTTGATTAGCGGCTTTAACATCCTTACGTCTGGACTTACTGCTGAAAATAAATACTATTATCAGGATCAGGAGCAGAACAATACTGGCTTCTGCTGTAACAATAAACAGTTTTGGGATCAGGGCTTCCATTAGTCAAGCTCCTCCATTATTTCTTCGTATGCCAGTTGACGGTTCAATTGCCATTTTCGATAGCCTAGCCAGCCGCCAACAGCAACGATCAGATTGACTATGACTGCAATAATAATTCCCATCGTCCAGTCTGATTGTTCTTTTACCGGCGGCACAGGTTTGGTCTCTGCTTCAACAACGGGTTTTATTTTTTTCTGTTTCGGTTCCGGGGCAAGCAGAAGCTTATCAAATTTGGGCAATGTCAGTGGAATGGGATGAGAAGTATAATCAATGGGTCGGCCACTGCGAGAGCGGGTCAGCATGTTTATAACGATCTGATAATCCTTATTCGGATCAAGAGAATCACTTTCATAGCTCCATTCCAGTAATTTGGGGTTATATCGGCTTAGTTCAATTGCCCTGGGCTGACCATTTTCAATTAAGCGGGCACTGAGCTTAATTTTTTTGGCATTTATGAATTCCAGATTGGGAGATACAAAAATCTGGTGATAATTTTTATTCTCTTTTTGTATCTGATCCACCCGAGTACTGATCAGATTAATATCATGTACCAGAATTGAATGGTTGATTTCCCTTTGAAAGGTTTCACTGCTGGCCTGAAAGATAAACTGATTTTTGCCGATTTCAAGTGTTTTTCTAACCTGTACATTATAAATTCCATCGTGTGCTTCTTTATCACCACGCAGGCCGTTATCATGTAAAAACCAGCGTTTTTTATTAGGATCGAGCTGACGGGCACTGAAGGAAATAAATTGTAGAAAATCATCATCGCTGATTTTTTTACTGTTATTAGTCATAAACAGGGAAATGTTTAAGGTTTCACCTGCAAACAGGTTGTTGGGTATACGATTGGTCTGAATTTGAAGGTTGGTGACAATCATAACCCGATTGTCCGGATCGGTCTGGGCATTAATAGACCATTCTCCGGCTTTGGGGTGGGAAATAGTGATCAAATCATAACTTTTTTCTGACTGCCACTTAACATAGGCTGGTTTTCTGGCAAGAGTATATTTTTTTCTGCCCGGTTCAACCACCTCCGTGGGCCGAGCTCCTTTGGGTTTAAATACCAGCAGTGTGAGTTCCATAATGGAATCATCCACCAGAAAGGTATTGTCAACCAGAGGGACGGCATCCCGTTGCGTGGTTTTTTCAAACAAATGCAGGAAAATACGCTCTAATTGCTCGGCATTATCTGTTTGTTCATAACCGCCGTCGGTTTTAGTGGAAAGCTGTTTTAAAAAATCATGATCCGCATTGGCTGACAGGGCAATGGTGTGAATACTGGCTCCAAGTTTTTCTATTTTGGGCAGTAGCTCAGTCAGGATCCGTTGCCGTTCAGCGGCATTTTTACGGCTGTCTTTACTGATATCAATCATACCATCTGTGAGCAGAATAATACTGCGTTGATGCAGACGAGAGGGGCTGTCTCCCCAATCGGCAATGGCGGTTTCCAGTGCCAGGCCGATATTGGTAAACAGGTCTTTTGAATGGATTCTGCTGCTGGCCCTGTGTGCCTGAGTTTTCCATTTATCATTGGTAATACCCGGCAGGATCAAGGGTTCTGTCCGGGTACCAAAAGTCCATACAGCAGCCGTGCTGTCGGGTGGTAGCAGACCCACCAGCAAACGCAGAGCGGGCAGACGAAGATTGGCCGGATCGTTCTTTTTCATGCTGCCGGACACATCAATTAATACTCGGATATCACTGGTTTGCGGCTGTTGTTTAACTTGCTGGGCCGCCATACTGTAGGTCGGAGCGAACAGAATTAAAAGACCAAACAGTTTGATTGTATCAGCATAAAACTGCCTGACTGATGCAAGAGTGTAGGGCATGTACTAACCTTAAATAAACAGAGTAATTAGAAATAGCTATCGGCCAAAATGAAAAAAGCTTAACGGTGTTTCTCTCTTCAGACCTGTGCCAGCAAAAAAATACAGTTTCCATTTTTTACTGCTAAAAAAATGCCATTGCAGACAATTATACAAGAAATAGAAAAATTATTTACTGCTCCTGGATGTTCCTGAACAGGTATTTAATATAACTAAATATTTCAATGGCTTAAGTTTGTGTTTTTCAATAACTTGAAAAATAAGTCAGAAATTTTCTTAATATTGATCAATTTAGTAAAAATTAATTCCTCTCAGCTAATGACGGACAGGTCTAACAAGGATAAAATAGCAATTTAATACATTAAACTATGGTAGATCTGAAAATGAAGCGAGTAGTAGTGACGGGAATAGGTATTGTCTCTTGTCTGGGTAATGATAAGCAGGCGGTTCTTGAATCTCTTCGCAATGGTAAATCCGGTATTCAGTTTAAGGAACAGTACCGGGAAATAGGCATGCGCAGCCATGTGGCCGGCAGTGTACACATTGACCAGGATGAGTTTATTGAGCGCAAGGTTAAGCGTTTTATGGGTGATGCTGCTGCTTATGCCTATATTGCCATGCAGCAGGCAATAACGGATGCAGGTTTGTCAGAAGCGGAGGTTTCTAATGTCCGTACAGGTCTGATTGCCGGTTCAGGTGGTGCATCCTCTGCCAATCAGGTACAGGCAGCTGATATTATGCGTGCTAAAGGTATTCGCCGGGTGGGTCCCTACATGGTGCCTCGGACTATGGCCAGTACCGTTTCGGCCTGTCTGGCAACGCCTTTTAAAATTAAAGGCTTAAATTATTCCATCAGTTCTGCCTGTGCCACCAGTACCCATTGTATTGGAAACGCGGTAGAACAGATTCAGTTTGGCAAACAGGATATTGTTTTTGCCGGAGGTGCTGAAGAAGAACACTGGACTCTGAGCATGCTGTTTGATGGCATGGGCGCATTATCCTGCAAATATAATGAAACCCCGCAAACAGCATCCAGGCCTTATGATGAAAGCCGGGATGGTTTTGTAATTGCTGGCGGCGGCGGTATGCTGGTACTCGAAGAACTGGAACATGCACGTGCTCGCGGGGCTAAAATTTATGCGGAAGTAACCGGCTACGGTGCTACATCCGATGGTTCGGATATGGTCGCTCCTTCGGGTGAAGGTGCGGTACGCTGTATGCAGCAGGCTATAAGTACTGTGGATACTCCGGTTGATTATATTAATACTCACGGTACCAGTACACCGGTTGGGGACCTGAAAGAAATTCAGGCTATCAGAGAGGTGTTTGAAAAAGCAGGTAAACCCGTGCCGCCGCTAAGCTCAACCAAATCTTTAACCGGACATTCGCTGGGAGCCGCTGGCGTTCATGAAGCCATTTATTGCCTGTTAATGCTGGAACATAATTTTATTACTGCCTCAGCTAACTGTAATATTGTGGCAACTGACTCGAGGATAGCGGATATGCCGATTGTCAGTACCATGACAGAACAGCCATTACATACTATTTTGAGTAATAATTTTGGTTTTGGCGGTACCAATGCCTGCCTGGTTTTGAGTCAATGTATTGATTAATAAAGAATTTTGTTGTTATTAGTTTCTCAATAAAGCTTAGAAGCTGGGATAAGAGGAAAAAATATTGTCAGAAAATGGCGCCAAGGCAACGGTTCTGGTGGTGGATGATGAACCATTCAATCTTGAAATTATAGAAGAGTATCTGGAGGAAGAAGGCTATTCTCTTTATACTGCTGAAGATGGTGATGATGCCTGGCGACAACTGGAAGCTGAACCTGATAAATTTGATGTTATTCTACTGGATAGAATGATGCCAAAGCTTGATGGTATGGAAGTTCTGGCAAAAATGAAAGCCCATCGAAAGCTCAAATCAATTCCTGTTATCTTACAAACCGCAAAAGCCTCACAGCAGAATATTATTGATGGTATGAATTCAGGTGCCTATTATTATCTGACCAAGCCTTTTGATGATGAAATGCTGCGTTCTATTGTCAGAACGGCCATTGAAGATAAACTCCGTTATGACTTACTGATCTCTAAACTGGAAGAAAGTGTCCGGGGACTGACAAGCCTTAAAGATGCTATTTTTGAATTTCAAACTATTGAGCAGGCAAATGATTTAGCTAAGGTACTTGCAAATGCCTGTGCCAGACCGGACAGGGCGGTGACCGGGATTTCTGAATTACTGATCAATGCTGTTGAACATGGTAATCTCGGTATTGAGTATGAAGAAAAAACCCGCCTGGTTGCCAGAGGGCAATGGCAAGCTGAAGTAAACCGGCGTTTGCAGCAGGATGAGTACCAGAATAAAAAAGTACTGGTTCGTTTTAAACGTGAGGGTAGACTGAACAGAATTTTAATCAAGGATGAAGGAAATGGTTTTGACTGGCAGAATTTTCTGGAGCTGGATCCCCTGCGAGCATATGATACACATGGCCGGGGTATTGCTATGGCCAGAATAATGAGTGTAGATAATATTAAATATCTGGGTAATGGTAATCAGGTTGAACTGATTATTCAGGGATGTTGACTGAATATCGTTTAAGCACTTTCATTAGCATCGGTTTCAAAGGTCTGGGTTTGTAAGGGAATGCTGAAGGAGATGGTTGTTCCCTGCCCAAAGATACTCTGTGCTTTAATTACTCCGTGATGCCCTTCAACAATCTCTTTACATATGGCCAGACCTAATCCGGTTCCGCCTGCACCGGTATTGGTTTTACTGCTTTGTACAAACGGATCAAAAATAGTTTCCAGTTCATTAACAGGTACACCAACCCCTTCATCTTTAACATCAACTTTTATCGCGGACTGTTTATTAATCAGACGCTTTTCCCGTGTGGACTTATCTTCAATGGTAGTATAGGAAAAAGCGATAGTAATAATAGAATCCGGATGGGAAAATTTGACCGCATTAGACAGTAGATTATGGATAACCTGCATAATTCGTTCTTTATCGCAGGTTATACTGGTATCAATTTCGTTCCCTATTATTTTAATGGTTAATTTTTTTTCAGCAAACAGGGCCTTAAGTTCTGAAATCACCATAGAAACCAGGTCTTCCAGAGAATTACAGGTGAAATTAAAATCCATTTTTTCTGCTTCAAGTTTGGACAGGTCCAGCAGATCATTTAATAGCAGCAGCAGTCGCTGGCCACTTTGATGAATACGTTCAAAATAAGTTTGCAGTTTTTTTCTTGAGCTGTAGCCGGCGTTTCTTAGTCCAATACTGGAAAAACTTAAGATACCATGCATTGGGGTTCGCAGTTCATGTGAGATATTGGCCAGAAATTCAGATTTAGAGCGATTGGCTCGTTCTGCAGCCTCCTTGGCATATTTTAAATCAGCCGTCTGTACGCTGATCAGTTCTTCCAGGTGGGTGCGGTTCCGATGCAACTCTCGTTCCGCATTTTTCTGTGAAGTAACATCACTATGGGTGCCTACTGCCCGAACCGGATATCCTCTGGAATTAACTTGAACGATTTTACCGCGGTTTAATATCCATTTATATTGCCCGGTACGGGTTTTAAATCGATATTCAATCTGAAAAAAGTTAATCTTGCCCTGTTTCAGTGTTTTGAATAGTTCGTAGACTTTTTTCCTGTCATCAGGGTGTAATAATTTATCCCAGGCTGCCAGAGTACTGGGGATTTCTCCCACAGGATAAGCCATCATGGTAGACCATCGTGGACTGACATAGAGTTCACCGGTGATCATATCAATATCCCATAAAGCATCGTTACTGCCTTCCAGTGCAAATTTAAGTCGCTCCTGAGCTTCTAATAGAGCAGCCTGTGTTTTGTTTTTGTGAGAAACTTCTTCTTTTAGCAGTTCATTGGCTTTGCGTAATGCCAGTGTCCGGTTATAAATTTCATCATCCAGAAGTGTTTTGCTGGATATTAACTTTTGTTCAATTGTCTGGCGATGAACGTCTTCCCGATTGAGCTTAACCAGAAAGGCCAGTAAAACAATTAATAGGGAAAAAAATATGACAATACTGCTGAGCCATTGTGTAGTAGCATAGTTACTGATGAAATGTTCATTGCTAAATACTCTTAATGTCCATTGGGTATCTTTAATAATTGCATGGTCTAATTCAAACTGTTGATAGCGAAAATTTAATTGTCGACCAAACACCTTACTGGTGCGGATCCCGTCGGCACTGCTGATGATTTGATTGGGAGAATTACTGTCCGTAAGTAATAAATGCTGATTGGATAGCTGAGCATTTTTGATAATTTTAACAATTATATCCATTTTAAAAGTAACCAGAAATATAAATAATTCACCCCGGCTATCTTCCAGTGCGGTACGAATATCAAAGTGATATCCGGAAGCATTTCTACCGTGTAAGCTAATAGAATTATTCAGCCGTCCTGACTTGAAAATTTTATTCAGTTCAGTACGGCAGGTATTGCCAATCTTAAGAGTTTGATGTGAAGTTAATGCCGGACCTTCTGAATTAATCAGATTATAAGTATGAAAATCAGGAAAATGTGAAGAGACCTCAAAATCAATATGTTCCAGCAGAGTTTTATTTTCAGGATTGTTTAAAATATTCAGTAGTAGCGGCTTAAAGTAATGGCTGAATGCTAGTAGTGACTTTTGTTTTTCTTCAATATACTGTTCAATCCGTGCTCTGGCATTATTGATGGATGTTTTTGCCAGCTGATGTTGATAGTCTTCAAATTCTTTGATGTTGTTGTAGCTTGACCAGATTAGATAGTTAGCAAAACTAAACATGATGATAATGATAAAAATAATAGATGTTTTTCGATTGTGTTTCTCATCTCTTTGGGTGAACAGGTAGTAGATAACGCTCAGGATGATCATAAGTGTACTAAATGCAGCATACCAGATGGTTGAAGATACAGTCTGACCAAAATTAATATACTTGTCC